>JAUHYN010000325.1 GCA_030426505.1 bacterium
CCCACCCAACGCCTTCCGGAGCGCGACGACCAGACACGAAGGGCGCTCGCGAAAACTCGGAGCGGACTTCCGAACGCAGGCACTGTCCTTTGCGTCAGGCGTCGCGGAGCGCGCGCTCGAGGCGCCGGGCGACCGCGTACACCAGCCGATCCGCCCCGCGGCGCCCCGCGATCTGCACCCCGAACGGCACCCCGTCGACCGCCCCGATCGGGAGGCTCGCCGCGGGCTGCCCGCTCACGTTGAACGGCGCGGTGAATGCGCCGAGCTGCGACGCCGCGCGGAACGACGGCTCCGCGTCGAGCCCGGAGAACTCACCGACCCGCGCCGCGGCGCGACCGATCGACGGGAGGAGCATGATGTCCGTGTCGCCGAACCACGCGTCGACGCGCGCCGTGAGCGCCGTGTTCAGCGCCTTCGCCTCCACGCGACTCACGCCCTTGCCGATCCCTCTCAGCCACCGCGTCGTCGGTTGGAGCGCGCCCTCCTTGAAGATCGGGACGTTCGCCGCCATCCGACCGAACACCGGGAGGAAGTCGTCGATCGCGCCTTCGAGCGCTGGCGCATCGGACACCGCGTGGCCCATCGACTCCAGCGCGCGCGCGACCTCCCGAACGCCCGCCGCGATCTGCGGGTGGACGTCGACCAGCGCCGACTCCGTACACACGCGGACGGTGAGCTTCGGGATCTCGTCGTCGCACGCCGCGCGCAGCGCGCCGCCCGGCGTCGGCACGCCGCACAGCGCGTCCATCGCGACCGCGGAGTCCTCCACCGTCCGACTCACCACGCCAGCGACCGACAGCCCCACGACGTCGAACTGCCCGTAGAAGTCAGGCGTGAGCCCGCGCGACGCCTTGAAGCCGAACAGCCCGCACAGCGACGCCGGGATGCGGATCGATCCGCCACCGTCGGCCGCGTGGGCGATCGGCAGCATCTCGGACGCGACCGCCGCGCCCGCGCCTCCGCTCGATCCTCCCGCGTAGTAGTCGGGGTCGTGCGGGTTGCGCGTCGGCGGCCCGAGGTCCGTGTCGACCACCGGCATCAACGCGAGCTCCGACGTGGTCGTCTTGCCGACCATCACGAACCCCGCCGCGCGAAAGCGCGTGACGACCGGCGAATCGAACGGCGTCCACACCCACTTCAACGCGCGCGAGCCCACGCGCAGACGCGTGAAGCGCATCGGGTCGTTGTCCTTGATCGCGAACGGCACGCCCCAGAACGAAGGCAGCGGATCCGGCCAGGCCGCGTGGCGCGCGTCGATCCTCCGCGCGTGTGCGTATGCGCGTTCGAGGCGGAGCTCGACGAAGGCGGAGAGCTTGGGATCTTCGCTGCGGATCCGCGCGGCGAACAGATCGAGGAGCTCTTCGGCGCCGATCGCTCTCGACCGGATCGCCGCCGTGAGGTCGAGCGCGCTGTCGGCGGTCGTCACCAAGGCCGCTATTCCAGTGTGCTGGCGTCGAGGCGTGTGACCGAGTCCGCCGCGTTCGTCAGTTCGAGCGCGAGCGCCTCCGGGAACGCCGCGACCTCCACCCGCTTGTCGAGGCGCTGCAAGTGCTTCACGAGCGGCGCGAAGTCACCGTCGCCGGACACGAGGACGATCGTCGTCGCGGCGTCGCGCCGCTCGATCGCCTCCATCGCGATCCCCATGTCCCAGTCGGCCTTCGTCTGACCGTCCGTGAACGTCTTCGGCTTCTTGATGCGGAGCTCCCAGCCGCTCTTCTTGAGCGTGTCGCAGAACGCGTCGAACGCGGAGCCGCCGTTATCGACGACGAACGCCACGGCGCGCCGCACCGTGCGCCCGGCCGCGAGGCGATCGTAGAGCGCGGAGAAGTTCACCTTCCGCCGGAACACCGCGCTCGCCGACGCCGCGAGGTTCGCCTGGTCGAGCAACAACATCACGCCGTCCGGCGCTTCGACCGCCTCCCGAGGCCCGGCCCGCTCCAGTTCGGCGAGCTGCTGCCGGGCGCGGTGGAGATCGTCACGCGCCGCTTGCAGCGCGGCCTCCAGCTTCGCGCGCGCGGCGCCCGCCTCTTCGATTCCCTCCGCCTGCGCCGCCTCGAGTTGTTCGATGCGCTTCTCCAGATCCTGCTTCGCGCGTCGCGCGGCCTCGAGCTCGGACGTCAGCTCCTCGACCTTCTCCGACGCGCCCGCGAGCTTGGAGAGGCGGCGCACCTTCTGAGCGAGCTCGTCCGCGGCCTTCTTCGCCTCGGCCTCGGACGCGCGCAGGCGCTCGAGCGCCTCGTCGTCCCCACCCGCGTCCGCCAGCGCCTTCTCGAGCTCTTCGACCCGCGACTCCGCCGCTTCGCGGGCCTCTTCCTCTTGCGCGAGCATCCGCTGCTTCGACCCGAGCTGCGCGAGGAGCTTCGCGCGCTCGGCTTCGTAGTCGTGGACCTTCGACTCCATCTCGGTGAGCTTCTCGGAAGCCTCCGCGAGCCGCTCCGCCTGGTCCTCGAGCCGCTTCGCCAACCGCACGCTGTCGACCGACGCGGACTCCTCGCCGCCCTCGATCACCGCGCGCGCCGTCTCGACGTCCGCCGCCTCCTGGAAGAACTCCGTGATGACGCGGTTCGCGAGCTTCCGCACCGACGCGCGTTGATCCCGCGCGAGCGCCCACACCAACTTCGCGCGCTCACGCTTCAACGCGATCGCGCGGTACGAGCCGACGCGCTCCGGCGCCTGCGCTTCGGGGATCGAGGCCACGATGTGGCGCTCCTTCTGACACGCGCGGTCGAGTTCCTTGATGATCTGGTACGCGACCTCGTCCGCCGAGAAGAACCCGGCCGTGATCTGACCGACCAACTCGGTCTTCTTCTTCCCCGCCAGCCGCGCCCCGCGCTGTCCGCGCGCGAACTTCGCGTAGATCTGCTCCGCCGTCCGACGCTCGAGGGCGTCCATCAGTGTGATGCCGAGTGAGTGCGCGTCGAAGATCTCCTTGAGATCTTGGAGCGTCGCCTTGAACTCGCGCGACTTGAACTTCGGGGTGCCAGCCAGCAAGACCGGCTCTAACTATAGCGGCTTCGCAGGTCGTCCGCCGCGCGATCGCGCGCGAGGTCATCCGCGAGGCGAGCGCTCTCGACGTGCAGGTCGTTCGCGGCCCGGTACATGGCGTCGTCGCGTGCCCACTGCCGATCCGACTCGTACTCCGCGTTCACCGCGTCGTTGCGGCGGTACATGTCGCCGTAGTCGCGGTCCACCTTGAACTCTTCACGCTGGTAGAACGAGATCTTGTTCAGGAACTCGGTCGTCTCGGCCATGTGGCCGAGGTAGTAACCGAGCAACCGGCGATCGAGGTACGTACCGCCACCGCCCCGCGGGACGATCAGCGGCATCCCGCTCGCGGACGGCGCACCGAAGACGGCGTCGAGCATCTTGTCGACCTCGACCGAGGCGAGCAGCTCGCCCGCGTCGACGTTGTCCTCTTGCTTGCCCTTCCGCGCGCGGAGCTCGTGCGGCGCGTGTGTGCCCTTCGCGCGCTTGCGACCGCGGACCGACGACGCCGGCCCGCCGTCCGACTTGCAGCGCGCCGGCTCCATCTCGTCCCGATCGCCGCGGCTCGAGCGGTCCATCTCCTTCATGAGACGGAACACCGAGCGCATCTGGTGGCGCATCTCGCCGAGGGCCTCGTCGGCCTCGGAGCTCATCGGGATGCACGTGTTTGCCGATTCGACCTTCATCGCGTCCTACTACCGGAAGATCTTCTCGATGTTGCGGTTCGAGTTCTCGAGGATGCTGCGCGCCATGTTCATGATCTTGTCGCGCAACTGATTCAGTCGCTCGAGCTCCATGAACTTCACCTCGCGCGACTTCGGCAGCTCGTCGACCTGCCGGGACAGATCCTGAACCGTGCGCTCGAGCTCGCTCTCGCGCTCCTTCGCCCGCTCGACGTTGTGCTCCGCCTCGCCCACCGCCGTCTCCGCGGCCGCGATCGCCTGCGGGTCCGGAGGGTTCGCGCCCTGGAGCGCCGCGAGATCGTCCTTCGCGCGATCCAGGGTCCCCTCGTAGGTCGCGACCTTGTCCTTCTGCTCCTTGAGGAAGTTCGACTGCTTGTCCCGCGCCTCGGCCGTCTCGGCCTGCTTGCGGTCCATCTCGATCAGCTCCTTCATCTTCTGTTCGCGCTCGTCGTCCGCGAAGGCGACGAACCACATCATGAAGAAGAAGATCTTGTCCTCGATGCACAGGCTCGAGTCCGAGAGGATGTCGCCGAGCATGTTCGCGCGGCGCTGATAGAACGGCGCGTCGACCTCGTCGTGCGGCCCCGAGTTCGAGGTCATGCCCGGCATGTTGCCGCGCGAGCGGAGCTGACCGCGGCGCGTCCACCCCTTTCCATTGTCGCCACCGCGATCGAAGGGATCGCCGCTGCCGTTCTTCGGCGGGTCGTCGCCCGGGGGCTTGATGCCACCGCCGTCGCCGCCCGCGATGGCCTCGATCGGCGAGGGATCCGCCTTGCCGTGCATCCGACCGTCCATGACGGTCGCGCTGATCATCTTCGCCGCCTGCTGGAACAGCAGGAGGGGCGTCATCGCGCCCTGCTCGATCTGCGAGCGCAGCGACGAGATCTCGACCTGGAGGCGCTGCAGCTTCTTGTGGTCCTGCCCGGAGCCGATGTTCTTGCTCTCGGCCTCGTACTCACGGATGCGCGACTGCATCAACTTGTCGAGCTGACCCATCTGCCGCTCGACCGAGTCGAGCGCCTTCTGCGTGTTCGTGACGAACTTCGGGCTCAGGCCCGCGTTGTCGACGAGCCACTGGAACGCCGCCACGCACGCCGGTTGCTCCACCTCGCCGCCGTTCGCGACCTGGTGAATCTCGCCGAGGATGTTCGCGTAGATGTTGTACTTCGCGCTGTCCTTCTCGAACGGCGTCCCCGCGACCTGGCTCGCGTCGCCGCAGTGATCCGCGACCGAGTCGATGTATTGCTCGGCGATCAGGCGGGCCTCGCCGAGCTCCGGCATCGCGCGGTCGTATCGGGACAGATCGACGAGCGGGTCGCCGTCCTTCGGCTTGTTGCTCTTGACGTCCGCGAAGCCGTTCGCGACGAGCTCCGAGAGCATCGGCACGAGGTTCTTGTTGAGGAGGTCGCGGTGGTTGACCTCCTTGCCGAGCTCCAGCCCGACCAGGTCCGACAGCGCCATCGCGGCGCCGAGCGCGAGGCACGTCTGGACGTCCTCGCTCGCCGCAGCCTCCGGGTGCTTGTCGCAGATCTGTTTGAGGCCGTCCGCCATCTCGGCGAACCGCGCCGCGCTCGCGTCGTCCGGGGAGCGCTCCGCGATCATCTCGCTGAAGCGATGCAGCATCGCCCCCGCGTCGATCTTGCCGTCCTTCTGGAGTTTCTGCAGCTCGTTGCCGACGAGCTCGTGGACCTTGCGCTTCGCGACGCGGTCCTCGCCCGAGTTGTTGTTGTCCTGGAAGACACCGAGGTCGCGGAAGACCTCCTTGAGCGCCTTCGCCGTGACGTTCCGGACCTGTTCGTTCTGACCCGAGACGCCCGTGAGCAGCTGCGCGCGGATCGCGAACGCGTTGTTGATCGAGCCGGTGTTCGCGGACTTCGCCGCGGTGCGCTCGAGGCCGAGGTCCGCGTTGGGGACCGGGCCGAAGTTCTTGTCGAGCGAGCCGGTGCGCTTCGAGGCGTCCGGCACGTTCATGCGCGGGCTCTCGAGGACGGCGTCGAGGAGCGCCTCGGTGCCCTTGCCGAGCGCGTCGCCGACGCGCGCGCCGATGTCGCCCTTGTCCGAGGAGATCAGCGCGTCGAGGATCTGACCGCCGACCTTCATCCAGGTCTTCTTGTCCGAGACGTTCGCGCCGAGGTTGTTGTTGAGGACCGTCTCGAGGATGGCGCCGCCGACTTCGTCGTAGCCCTTCTCGAGGCCGAAGCCCTTGAGGAGCGAGCGGAGCGCGCCTTCGCCGAGGCCCTTCACGCCGTCGCTGTCGACGCGGAGCTTCTTGTCGTTGATCGTGCTGTTGTCGGCGCCGCCCTTGGGGCCGGCCATGACGTGGCGCTCGAGCTTGTCGAGCTTGTAGAGCTGGTCGCGGATCTTCTTGAGCATCGGGCGCGGGATGGCGCCGTCGGGCTGCACCGCGTTCACGAGCTCGGGGTAGAGGTTCTTGAGGTACGCCTGGGTGCGGGGGCCCAGGTCGTCCATGCCGTTGATCGTGACCTTGTCCCGATCCTTCCGCATCTGCTGGAGGTCGTGGAGCAGTCGCTTGATCTGCGTGTTGGCGATCGCGTTCTTCTGCGGTCCCCCTGACCGGTTGCCTTCGGACCTCTGGACTTCGTTGACCGTCATGCGTCGCCTCGCCCGAATTGCATGGGAGTATCCCACACGATCGTACGTCTCATTCGGTATCGGACAGTATGCGGGGAAGTTGCGAGAATCGGCAAATACGAGCCGATATCAGGGCGCGTCGGCCCGTTCGAGCCGCACCACGTGGAGGGTCAACTCGGCCCGGATCCCGCCGTTCAGCTTCAATATCGCCTTGATCCGCGACTCGAGCCGTCGCCTCAGGAGCTCGACCTCCAGTCTGGGGTTCCCCTCGAAGACCTCCGCGATCGCGAGCCGGAGCTGCCGCTCGGTCGCCAGCGACAGCGGCCGCCCCCGCGCCGAGATCGCGACCTGTCCCACCGGCCGGAGCGCCCCGTCGACCGCCAGCGAGACCACCACGTGCCCGCCGCGCCCGATGCGATTGCGCTCCGTGACGTGCCGCCAATCCAAGACGCGCCCCGACGTGTCGAGCGCGCACCGCGAGACCGGCTCGTCGGGCCCGCGCGCGATCGCGCCGCCCGTGAGGACGATCGACTCGCCGTCCTCCACGACGATCGTCTGCTCCACGCCGATCCCCCGCGCGGTCCGCGCGTGCGCTTCGAGCATCGCGCGCTCGCCGTGAACCGGGACGAAGTTCTTCGGGCGCACCAGCTCGAGCATCGTGCGCTGCTCGCCCGCGTTCGCGTGACCGCTACAGTGAACGGGCGCCATGCGATCGTGGAAGACCTCCACGCCCATGCGGAGGAGGTGATTCCTCAGGCGCCCGACCGCGCGCTCGTTCCCGGGGATCGCGCGGGTGGAGAGGATCACGCGATCGTTCGCGACGAGCCTCAGGCTCGGGTGCCGCCCGAGCGCGAGCTTCGCGAGGCCGCCTTGCCACTCGCCCTGGCTCCCCGTCGCGAGGACGACGACGCGCTTCGGCTCCACGCGCGCGAGGTGCTCGGGCGCGATGAGGAACGTGGGATCGTTGGGCAGCTCCTTCTGCGCGACGCCGATGCGCCACGTTCGTTCGAGCGATCGCCCGAGCAGCGCGACGCGGCGCCCGTGTTTCTTCGCGGCGTCGACCACCGCGCGCACGCGGTGCAAGTGGGACGCGAACAACGTGACGATCACGCGCCGCTCCGCCGTCCCGATCAACCGATCGATCTCCAGCGCAACGGTCGACTCCGAGCGCGCGTGACCTTCGACCTCGGAGTTCGTCGAGTCGGACAGCAGCAGCGCCACGCCTTCGTCGCCGAGCGCGCGGAGGCGCTCCACGTCCGTGGGCGGCGAGTACGGCGGCGTGGGGTCGAGCTTGAAGTCCCCGCTGTGAATGATGCGCCCGGCGCGCGTGTCGATCGCGAGCGCGGCGCTGTCGGGGAGCGAGTGCGTCACGCGGATGAGCTCGATCTTGAACGGCCCGACGGACACGCGGCTTCCGAGCGTGACCTCGGTGAGGTTCGCCGACGCGCGGCCCTCGGCGTTCTCGAGGCGCGAGCGCGCCAGCGCGATCGTGAGCGGCGTGCCGAACACCGGGACGTCGAGCTGCGCGAGGAGCGCGGGGAGCGCGCCGATGTGATCTTCGTGGCCGTGCGTGAGGACCACGCCCTCGAGGCGACGGCCCGGGACGAACAGTGCCTCGAACCCCGGGACCGCCTTCTCGACGCCGGGCGCGTTCTCGATCCCGAGGAGCGCGCCGCAGTCGATCAGGAGCGCGTGGTTGCCGTCGAGGACGAGCGTCGCGTTGAGGCCGACTTCGCCGCACCCGCCGAGCGGGACGACGACGACCTCCGCGCCGCTCGATTCGATCACTTCCTCGCGCCCGCCCTTCGCTTCTCGAGCCAAGCGACGAACTTCACGATGCCCTCCTCGACGGGGGTGTGCGGATCGTAGCCGAGCTCGGCCTTCGCGCGGTCGATGTTGGCGAAGGTGAGCGGGACGTCGCCGGGTTGGTCGGGGTGCTTCTCGATGA
>JAUHYN010000326.1 GCA_030426505.1 bacterium
CCAAGCGGCTGGTGGCCTGAAGACCCAACAAGAGAGAACCCAGATGCAGAACCTACTCAAGGCCTACACGAATCACACGCCCCGCGGTCGCACGACGAAGTACGACGAAGACGTGAAGAAGTACGCTCCGATGGTCTACCGCGTGGTGCGGCAGGTCGCGGAGCGGATGCCCTCCACGGTCGATCGTGAGTACCTGTTCTCGGCCGGGATGGTCGGTCTCCTCGACGCGCTGGTGAAGTACGACGAGAAGCGCGGGATCGCCTTCGAAGCGTACGCGCGCATTCGCGTGAAGGGTGCCGTCCTCGACGAGCTCCGCAGCCTCGATCACCTCACGCGCTCGATGCGCCGCCGCTCGCGCAGCGTCAGCGACTCGCGCACGGAGCTCGAGAAGGCGGAAGGCGCGCCGGTCAGCGACGAGGCCGTCGCCGAGGCGATGGGGGTCTCGATCGAGGAGGTCCAGCGCAGCAAGTCGCGCCGTGCGCCGCCCGAGGTCGTGGATCCGACCACGCTCGACACGCTCGCGCTCGATGCGCTGTGGACGACCCCGAACAGCGCGATCGACGCGATGGAGTGGGACGAGCACGTGCGCTTGCTCTCGCAGGCGATGGCGGAGCTCCCGGAGCGCAACCGCCTCGTGATCGGCCTCTACTACGAGGCTGAACTCACCCTGCAGGAGATCGGTGACGTTCTCGGAGTGACACAGTCGCGCATCAGCCAGATCCTCAGGAAGACCGTGGAGATGCTCCGCGAGCGCCTCGCCGAACGTCTCGGTTGAGAACGCGGCTCAAGTCCGACCACGCCGCGCCGATCTGAGTTCGGTGATGGCGCTCCCCGACAAAGACATTCGAATTCTCTCCGTGGATGACTTCTCGACGATGCGGCGCATCGTCAAGAACATCCTCCGTCAACTCGGCTACCACAACGTGGACGAGGCCGAGAACGGCGATGCCGCGCTCCAGGCGCTCCGGGCGAAGAAGTACGACCTCGTAATCTCCGACTGGAACATGCCCGTGAAGACGGGCATCGAGCTGCTCAAGGAAGTGCGGGCCGATCCGGATCTCTCCGAAATGCCCTTCCTCATGGTCACCGCCGAGGCGGAGCGACACCAGGTCGTCGAGGCCGTCGAAGCCGGCGTGAACAACTACGTGCTGAAGCCGTTCACCGCGAAGATCCTGAGCGAGAAGCTCTCCGGGATCTTCTAGGAAACGGGGCACGTAAGATGAGTCGGGACTACACGATCCTCCTCGACGAGCTCCGTGGGCTCGTCGATTACATTCGCGAGACGCGGCGCGAGCTCGGCACCGTTCACCGGGAGCTACCCTCCGCGTTCGACGCGTTGGGGATGGTCTCCAAGACCACCGAGCAGGCGACCCACAACCTCCTCGGTCTGGTCGAGGCCATCGTCGACGACGACGAAGAGACGCGTAAGGCGCTCGAGGTCCTCGCCAAGCACGACCGCGTGCTCGAAGAGCCCTCGGTGCAGGACGCGATCACCGCGGTCGAGAACGCGATGGTCGAACGCGGCGACAAGCTCACGGCGATGATGTCGGAGCTGTCGTTCCAGGACCTCACCTGCCAGACGATCGACCGCATTGCGGGGACGATCGTCGAGGTCGAGCGCCGCGTGGTCGCCCTCCTGGAGGACGACAAAGCCCCCGCGCAGGAGGCCAAGCCGGTGATGGCGGGGTTGGACCGCCTCGTCGAATCCCAGCAGGGCGACGGCCGCCAGGCGATGGTCGACGAGATCCTCTCGAGGCGGTGATCAGCGGGGTCGCCAGGCGCGACGCCCGGCGATCTCGTCCATCAAGGCCTGCTCCCGCGCGCGTTCGACGCGGACGGCCTCGGCGCGGCGACGCTCGAGGAGCTTCTCCAGCGCGGCCTTCTTGGTGGCGACCTCGCGCATCACGTCCTCGAGCGGGGCGATCTGCTCCCGCGTGAGGCGCTCGATGCCCGCGCGGAGGCTCTCCTTGTGCTGCTCCGCCACGCCCGTGTGGTGGAAGTACTGGCGGCGGAGCGCGAACTCCTCGTCGGTGCTGCCGGCGGTCGCGTCGCGCATGGCCGCGAGGTCCGCGTCGATGTCGTCGATGCGGTCCGTGAGGCGCTTTCGGTCCGACAACAGCGCCGCGTGACGACCCCTCAGCTGGTCGTGGGCGCGGCGTAGGTGCTCGAGAGCACGGACGATCGGGCGGTCTTTCACGGCTGCCGATCCGTATCGGCACGATACGGTTCTTTTCGAGGCTCAAGGCATGCAGCAGCGCGCCGATACGAGACGTTGTGGGAAAAGGGATCTACGTCGCCACCTCGGGAGCGACTGCCAGGCAGCGCCACATCGACATCATCGCGAACAACGTCGCGAACGCGAGTACGCCCGGCTTCAGGAAGGTCGGCCTCGCGTTCGAAGAGCTGATGAAGGACGACCTCAACGCGCCCAACCGTCACCTCGTCGGAGTCGGTGAGGGCCGCCTGTCGACCGCCGCCGGCCCGATCCAGGAGACCGGGCGCCCGCTCGACCTGGCGCTGACCGGGGACGGCTACTTCGTCACGGAGGACGGGGTCGGCAATCAGTTCCTCAACCGCACGGTGTCGCTGCGACTGACCGAAGGCGGACAGTTCCTCGATCAGAACGGCCGCGAGCTGAAGATGAACCAGGTCGGCGAGGTCGACCCGGCGAAGCCGATCGCGATCGACATCCACGGGATGATGAGCCAGGAGGACCAGGTCATCGGTCGCGTCGAGGTGCGCTCGTTGTTCATCGACGAGCACGCGCTCGAGCCCGTCGGCGGCGGCGCGTACGTGACGAACGAGCGGTCGGGAGACGGTCTCCCGGTCGAGACCAGCCACGTGATGCAGGGGGCCCTGGAGGGCTCCAACGTCACGCCGGTCGAGAGCATGGTGGAGCTCATCACCGCCGAACGCGACTTCCAGTCGCTCACCAAAGTCATTCAGGCCTACCGCGAAGCGGACGACTCGCTCGTCGAGACCGTCAACCGTCGCTAGGCCTACCGGACACGAACAGGAGGTTCATCGTGTCGAGAGCACTTCAAATCGCATCCACGGGGATGCGTGCGCAGGAGCGCAAGATCGAATCGACCGCTAACAACTTGGCGAACATGAACACGGACGGGTTCAAGCGCACGGACGCGCGGTTCGCCGACCTGATGTACCAGACGGTGCGCTCGGCCGGAGCTCAGACCTCCGACGACTCGAAGGCACCGGCTCCGACGCAGGTCGGCCTCGGCACGACGCTCACCGCGACCGTGCGCGACTTCTCGCAGGGCGCGGCGAAGCACACCGGCAACAACCTCGACCTCATGATCGAGGGGAACGGCTTCTTCGGCGTGCTGCGGAACAACGAGGTCCTCTACACGCGCAACGGCGCGCTCAGGACCGACGCGAACGGCATGCTCGTGACCACGGACGGCTTCCCGCTCGAGCCCGAGATTCGGGTCCCCTCGGACGCGATCGCGATCGAGGTCGGCGCCAACGGCGCCGTCGAAGCCATCATGGACAACGACGTGCGGCGCGAGCTCGGTCAGATTCGCCTGTACAACCTCACGAACCGGAACGGCCTCGAGTCGATGGGACGCAACCTGTACCGCGTCACGTCGGACCAGGTCGGCGAGATCCGGGAGGGGACGCCGGGGTCGACCGGTTTCGGGTCGCTCCAACAGGGCTTCCTGGAGGCCGCGAACGTCGAGGTCGTCGAGGAGATGGTCGCGATGATCGCCGGCCAGCGCGCCTACGAGGCGAACTCGAAGGTCATCCAGACCACCGACCGCATGATGGAAGAAGCCAACAGGCTCCGGTAGGTCGTGATGAACGTTGTACTGTTGCTGTCCGTCCTGGGCGGCTTGTCGTCGTCCGTGAGTATCGTCGCGGCCACGCCGACCGAGGCCGTCGAACGCCTCGCGCGGATGGAAGACCGCGACGGCCGCACGCCGATCCTCGACGCACGCGCCTTCGATGGCCTCCCGCTCCCCGCGCGCGGTGTCGAGTTCCGCGCGACCCGGAGGAGCTCGCGCTCCGACAAGCTCCGCGTGCGCATCGTCGCGAGCCGCGACGGCCGGCGCCTCGCGCAGCGTGACTTCGCGTTCGCGTGGCGGATGAAGGTCGCGGTGATCGTGCCCGCGCGCGACATCGACCGCGGCGAAGTCATCCGCGAGGCGGACCTCGCGCTCCAGGAGATCGAGACGCGCCGTGACCCGAAGAACTTGGCGCTCGCGCCCGAGCAGCTCATCGGCCGCATCGCGCGCGCGCCCCTCACCAAGCACCACCCCGTCACCCTCGGGGACGTGACACTCCCGAACGTCGTCAAGCGCGGCGAGCGGATCGAGGTGCGGGCGACTTTCGGCGACCTCGTCGTGACCCTCGGCGCAGTCGCCCTCGCGGACGCTGCGATCGGCGACACGATCGACGTCCGGAACGAAGCCTCGAACAAGCGACTGACAGCGGTCGTCGTCGACTACGGCGCCGCGGAGGTGAAGCGATGAAGCGCGCCATCACGATCCTGTTGCTCGGCGCCGCCGCGTGCGGCCCGGCGCACATCCAGAACTACGAGCCCAAGCGCCGGGACTACGAGCCGGTCGTGCAGGCGGAGGCCCCCAAGGAGGTCCGGGAGGACGGCGCGATCTGGTCGCCCACCGCGGGCGGCAACACGCTCGTGACGGACGTCCGCGCGTACCGCTCGAACGACATCGTCACGGTGCGGGTCGAAGAGCTCGCGAGCGCCAAGCGCTCCACCGGCACGCGCGTGAAGCGCGACGGGAGCATCGACTTCGGCGGCGACGCCCTCAGCCTCCTCCGCGACAACACCGCGCTCGACACCGACCGCTTGCTCTACGCGCAGTCCGGGAGCGAACACGATGCGTCGGGACGGACGTCGCGCGACGACGAGGTGCGCTTCAACGTCGCGGCGACCGTCACGAAGGTGCTGCCGAACGGCAACCTGTTCCTCGAGGGGCACCGCGTGGTGCTCGTGAACGACGAGGAGCACCACTTCTACGTGAGCGGTGTCGCGCGTCCGGCCGACATCGCGATGGACAACTCGATCTCTTCCGTCCAGCTCGCGGACGCGCAGATCGAGTTCGTCGGCGACGGCGTCATCAGCGAGGGCCAGAAGCCCGGGTGGCTGACGCGCCTCCTCAACTACATCAACCCGCTGTGAGGTTCGCCATGCGTCGCTTCCTGATTACACTCTCTGTCCTAGGTATCCTCGCGGCCACCCAGGACGCGCACGCCGCACGCATCAAGGAATTGGTGCGTGTCAAAGGCGTGCGACCCAACCAACTGACCGGGTACGGTCTCGTCGTCGGCCTCGCCGGCACCGGCGACTCGGCGCAGACGCTCTTCACGCGCCAGTCCGTGAAGGCGCTCCTGCAGCGCGAAGGGATCGTCGCGGACGGTCGCTCGCGCACGCGCAACGTCGCGGCGGTGCTCGTCACCGCGGAGCTCCCCGCGTTCTCCACCCCGGGCGATCAGATCGACGTGGTCGTGAGTACGCTCGGCGACGCGACGAGCCTCGCCTCCGGTGTCCTCGTGATGACGCCCCTCAAGGGCGCCGACCGCGAGACCTACGCGCTCGCGCAGGGCCCGCTCGTGGCGGGTGGGTTCTCGGTGAGTCAGCCCCTCGCGACGCGGCAGCGGAACGTGCCGACGTCGGCGCGCGTGCCGGGTGGGGCGACCGTCGAGCGGGGCGTGGCGACGCGCTTCGTGGTCGAGGACAAGATCGTGCTCTCACTCGTGGAGGCGGACTTCACGACGGCGCAGCGCATCGCGCTCGCGATCAACGACGAGCTGAAGTCCGACGCCGCGAAGGCGGACGACTCGCGGCGCGTGACGGTCACCGTCCCGGACGACGCGAAAGAGCAAACCGTTGCGTTCCTGGCTCGTATCGAGACACTCGACGTGAATCCGGACATCCGCGCGCGCGTCGTCATCAACGAGCGGAGTGGGACGGTGGTCGTGGGTGGCAACGTGGCGCTCGGGCCGGCGTCGGTCGCGCACGCGAACCTCGATGTCGCGATCTCGACGGCGCTGTCCGTGTCGCAGCCCAGCGCGTTCTCGCGCACGGGGCGGACGGTGGTCGTGCCGAACACCACCGTGGACGCCGAGGAGCGCGTGGAGAAGCTGCGCGCCATTCCGGCCACGACGACGGTCGACGACCTCGTGAAGGCGCTCAACGCGCTCGGGGCCTCGCCGCGTGACCTGATGCAGATCCTCGAGGCCCTCCAGCGCGCCGGCGCGCTCAGGGCCGAGATCGAGGTGATGTGATGACGTCCCTCCCGAAGCTCCCGAACCCGTTGACGACGGGCGCCGGCGCGTTCGACTCGCAGGCCATCGATCGGCTGAAGGGCGCCCAGAAGGCCCCCGAGAAGAACGAGGAGCTCGTCGACGCCGCACGGCAGCTCGAGGGGGTCTTCATGTCGATGCTCTTCGACGAGATGGCGAAGACGGTGGACAAGGAGAACGCCCTGTTCACCAACACGCCCGGCGAGGACATGTACCAGGGCTGGTTCCGCAACGAGGTGGCCAAGCAGTGGGCGGAGACGGGCGGTACGGGCCTCGGGGACGCGATCGCGTCGTCCCTGGGGGCCACCGTGCGGCCGCGCGCCGAGGCTGGCGCAGCCCCCTTGCCGGTCGCCGGGCGCATCACTTCGGAGTTCGGCGAGCGCGTCCACCCGCTGACGAACCGCCGACACATGCACCACGGCGTCGACATCGCGGCCCCCATCGGGTCGCCCATCGAGGTCCCGTTCGCGGGGCGGGTGGTCGACGTCGGCAGCGAGGGCCCCATGGGCAACCACGTGGTCGTGGAGCACGCCAACGGCTACCGCTCCGTGTACGCGCACGCGTCCGAGATCCTGGTCCAGCCGGGCGATGCGGTCGCCGCAGGCCAGGTCGTGGCGAAGGTCGGGAACACCGGCCGCTCGACCGGCCCCCACCTCCACTTCGGCCTGACGCACCACGGAAAGCGAGTAGATCCAATGCGTTGGCTCCGTCCGCGCTCCGACGTGTCGGTCCGCTGACGGAAAAAACGAAAAAAACGACCCCCGCCTGTCAAGTTCCCGACAGCCAGTCCGATAGGTGTCTGTGAGATGTTTGGAACCGCAAACGCACCGACCCACGCTTCCCTCGACGCCGACACCGCCTCGCAGCTCCGTGTCCTCGACGACGCCGTCGCCGTACAGAACCGCGCGCGGTCGGCTTACGTCGCAGAAATCAAGGCGCAGGTTGAAAATGGAACATATCGGCCGAACTTGAAGGTGGTGGCGGAGCGTCTGCTGACGGATCTCGCTACCCCTTACGATCGATGAACACCACGACCCAAGACCGCACGGCCCACCTCACTGCCCTCGAAGACGAGATCGCGCTCCTGGACGAGCTGTCGACGCTGTCGGCCGACGCCCGGGACGCCGCTCTGGAGCCTGGCACCACCGCGCTGGCGCCCATCCTCGAGCGCAAGACCGAGATCATCGGCGCCCTCGCACAGCGCCGCGAGGCCCGCGCTCGGATGCTGTCCGACGCCGGCCACACCGAGAACGACCTCCTGGTCTTCCTGCTCGGCGCGTTCCCGAAGGAGGAGCACTCGAGCGTCGTCGCGCTGATGTCGCGCTACGTCGACACGCAGGAGAAGACGGCGGAGGCGATCAACCACACGCGCGACTTCTTCGAGACCGCGCTGGATCTCGTCACGGAGATGCGCGAGGCGCTCGTGCCGCGCGACGAAACCACGACGTACGACCTCCACGGGGTGACGGAAGCGCCGGTCATCCCGATCGCGCTCTCGCAGCTCACCTGAGGTATTCGAGCCATGTCGCTCCTCAGCATCCTTCGCATCGGCCAGTCGGGCACCGCGGTCAGTCAGTCCGCGGTGCGCGTCGCGGGTGAGAACGTCGCGAACGCGTCGACGCCCGGGTACGTGCGGCGGGAAATCACCGTTCAGTCCGCTCAAGGTTACCGCTCGGGGCCCGTGATGGTCGGTACGGGCGCGCGCGTAAGCGGCCAGTTGCGGCTCGCGAACGAGGTGATGGCGTCGCGCCTCAGGCTCGCCGGCTCGGACGCAGCCTCGGCGCACGTCCGCTCCGAGATTCTCCAGCGCGCGAACATGACCCTCGGCGTCGTCGGCGAAGAGGGGCTCACGAAGGCGCTCGACAAGCTGCTCACCTCCTTCGACGGACTCACCACGACCCCCCACGATCT
>JAUHYN010000327.1 GCA_030426505.1 bacterium
CGGTGGTCGGGCGTAGCCGGGACGCCGGTCCCGATGAGGCGCGCGGGGCCGCGGACGACGAAGCCGTCGGGGGTCTCGTCCGCGTCGGCGCCGAAGGCCTTCAGGAGCGCGACGGTCGAGGCGAGGCGGTCCGACTCCTTCACGCGGAGCTCTTCTGCGTCGGCGACGCGGGTCTCGCCCGCCGCGCGCGTCGCGAGCGCGCCGATGAGCGGGACTTCGTCGATCGCGCGGACGACGGTCTCGCCCTCGATCGTCGCGCCGCGGAGGCGGCCGTCGAAGAGGTCGGACGGCCCGATTCGGCCGGTGGGCTCGAAGCCGACGTCCGCGCCGGGGTGCATGTCGAGCACGGCGCCCATCTCGACGAGCACGTCGAGGAGGCCGGAGCGGGTCGGGTTCAGGCCGGTCTCGATGACGACGTCGGGGCTGTTCGTGAGGACCGCCGCGGCGAGGACGAACGCGGCGGCCGAGAAGTCCGGCGGGATCGCGTAGCGCGTGTGTTCCCACGGCGCGGTGAGCGGCTCGACGATCGTGGTGGTGGTGTCGGGGCGCTCGATCTCGACGCCGAGCCCCGCGAGGAGGCGCTCCGTGTGGTCGCGCGAGGGGTGCGGTTCGATCACGGTGGTCGGGCCGTCGGCGTAGAGGCCGGCGAGGAGCAGCGCGGTCTTGAGCTGCGCGCTCGCGACGGGGAGCACGTGGGTGCTGGCGTGGAGCGCGGCGCCTTCGATCGCGAACGGGGGTCGCAGGCGGGGATCAGGGTGAGGCGCGTCGGGGGGGATGCGCGCCCCGGGGGTGGTCGTGGCGCCAGCGTTCGAGGCGTCGTGGTCCGCCGCAGTGAGGCGCGAACGCGTCGGCGCTCGGGGGCGGAGGCGCTCGGTCGGTTGTCCGTGGAGCGCGTCGTCGTGCGAGGTGTCGAGCGCGGAGAGGCGCGCACCCATGACCTCGAGGGGGCGGAGGCGCTCCATCGGGCGGCGACGGAGGGAGGCGTCGCCGTCGAGGATGAAGCGGCCCGGCGCGGCGGCGAGGACGCCCGCGAGGACGCGCATCGTGGTGCCGCTGTTGGCGCAGTCGATCGGGGTCGCGGGTGGGCGGAGGTTCCTCGGGTGCTCGACGCCGAGGACGCGCGCGCCGTCGGTCGTTCGGGTGACGCGGACGCCGAGGGCCTCGAGGGCGCGGAGCGTGGCGAGGTTGTCGGCGCCGCGGATCGGTGCCGCGACGTGGGCTTCGCCGCGGCCGAGCGCGGCGAGGATCAGGGCGCGGTGCAGGATCGACTTGTCGGGCGGGAGGGACGGTGTCCCGGCGAGGCGCGCGGGGCCTCGAATGCGGAGCGTGGTCACTTGATCTGGTGGTCGAACTCGCCGCCGAATTCCTTCTTGTCGGGGATGGTGAAGGCGAAGTCGCGCTTCTCGCCCGGGTCCAGGAGGCCGCCTTTGCGGGCGAGGTTCTCGATGTGGCTACCGATGACCTTCCCGGCCTCGTCCTTCGGGTAGACGTGGAGGAACACGCGGTCGACGGTCTTGTCGCCGTCGTTGAAGACGGTGCCGCGGACCTCGAGGAGCCCGGGCACGGGGGCGTCGCCGTCGGGCTTCATGTTGGGGCCGATCTCGAGGCCATCCACGCGGATGTGGGCCTTCACGTAAGCGAGGCGCTCTTCCTCGGACATCTTCACGACGGCGGTGCCGGCGTCGACCTGCACGAACTGGGTGGGCACCTTCTCCTTCGCGTCGACGACGTCGCGACCCCGGAAGTAGGCGTACGCGAGGAGCATCCCGGCGATCACGAAGACGAAGGCGATGACCGCGCCGGATCGGCCTCGTTGAGCAGCCATGTGGGGAGCGTCTGGCGCGTGCGGAGCCGAGTCAAGCGAGCAGCTCTTCGATGAGCTCCGCGGCGACGAGGTTCTGCGCGCGTGTCCCGACCGTCATCCGGATCGTGTCGGGGAGATCGTAGCCGCGCATGTCGCGGACGAGGACGCCGCGCGCGCGCATCGCTTGGACGAGCGGCGCGGCGGGCCGGCCGATCTTCACGAGGAGGAAGTTCGCCTGGCTCGGGACGACCTCGAGTCCGAGCGCTTCGAAGCGCTGGGTGAGGTGCGTCATGCCCTCGCGGACCATGCGGACGCTGGTGCGGAGGTGGCTCTCGTCGTCGAGCGCGGCGAGCGCTGCGGCCTGCGCGACGGTGCTCGTGTTGTAGGGCTGGCGCACGCAGTCGAGGAAGCGCACGAGCGAGGGATCCATCCCGCCGTAGCCGATGCGTAGGCCGGCGAGCCCGAAGGCCTTCGAGAACGTGCGGAGGACGACGAGCCGCGGGTGCGCGCGGAAGTCACGCACGCCGTCCGGGTAGTCTTCGGCGACGGCGTACTCGTGATACGCCTCGTCGAGAACGACGATCACCGAGCGCGGGATGCGATCGAGGAACGCGGCGAGCTGCCGCTTGGGGACGTACGTGCCCGTCGGGTTGTTCGGGTTCGCGATGAAGACGATCTTGGTGCGCTGGTCGACGAGCGCCGCGAGGGCAGAAAGGTCGTAGCGGTCGTCGCGGAGGGGCGCGATGAGGATCTCGCGACCGGCCGCCTGGGTGACGAGGCGGTAGACGACGAACGACGGCCAGGCCGTCACCACCGTCTCGCCGGGGCCGACGAAGGTGCGCACGAGGAGCTCGATGATCTCGTTGCTCCCGTTGCCCACCGAGATGTGGTCGGGCGTGACGCCGTGCCGCGCGGCGAGCGCCTCGCGCAGGAGGATGCTGCCGCCGTCTGGGTAGAGGTTGACCTCCTCGAGCGCGCGCTGCGCGGCCTCGATGCCGAGCTTGCTGGGCCCGAGGACGTTCTCGTTCGCCGCGAGCAGACACAGGTCGTTCTCGGGGATCTGCAGCTCCTCGGCGAGGAGCCGCCACGGGCGCCCCGGCGTGTAAGGGGTCATGGAGGCGATGTCGACGGACACCAGCGTCGACGCCGCGAGCCCCGCGAGCGATCGCGCAGCCTCGGCGATCGCGCGCGCCGCCTCGGCCTCGGTGACGGCGGGCGCCGCGCGCTCCGAGGGGCTCTTGGGGTCGCTCATCGGGAGCGGCCCTTTCGAGCGGATTTCTTTGGGGTCGCCTTCTTGGGGGCGGATTTCTTTGGGGTCGCCTTCGCGGGGGCGGATTTCCTTGCGGACGCCTTCGCGCCGGCGGATTTCTTTGCGGTCGCCTTCGCGCGAGCGGATTTCTTTGCGGTCGCCTTCGCGCGAGCGGATTTCTTTGCGGTCGCCTTCCTGGGCGCGGAATTCTTTGCGCCCGCCTTCGCAGCGGCGGACTTCTTTGCGCTCGCCTTCGCGCGAGCGGATTTCTTTGCGGTCGCCTTCGCACCCGCGGATTTCTTTGCGCCGGCTTTCGCGCGGGTGGATTTCTCCGCGGTCGCCTCCGCTCCGGCGGATTTCTTTGCGGCCACCTTCGCGCCAGCGGATTTCTTTGCGGCCACCTTCGCGCCAGCGGATTTCTTTGCGGCCACCTTCGCGCCAGCGGATTTCTTTGCGGCCACCTTCGCGCCAGCGGATTTCTTTGCGGTCGCCTTCGCTCCCGCGGATTTCTTTGCGGTCGCCTTCGCTCCAGCGGATTTCTTTGCGCTCGCCTTCGCGCCAGCGGAATTCTTTGCGCTCGCCTTCGCTCCTGCGGATTTCTTTGCGCCCGCCTTCGCCCCACCGGATTTCTTTGCGCCCGCCTTCGCCCCCGCAGACCTCGGCGCGCCCAAGGCCCTCCCGTCCGCCCCGATCGCAGCCGCCTCGGCGCGCGACGCGTCCGCGGGCGCGGCGCCGCCGCTGTCCTCCAAGATGTCCTCGACGCCCGTGGGGTGCGGCTCCGCCGGTGCGACCGGGAGCATCCCTTCCGAGCCGAGCGCGCCCTCCTCCATCAACTCCGGCGCGGGCCCCTCCGTCGGCGCGACGCGTTCGGGGCGTCGCGCGCGCGGGGCCTCGGCCGATCCGCCTGCGCTCTGCGGCGGCGCTACGCGCGCGCCGAGCGCACCGAGCGCACGGAACTTCACGTAGCGATCCTCGATCAGTTGGGCCGGCGTGAGGCGGCGCAGCGCGACGAGCTGCTTCGACACCGCCGCCGCGAGGCGCTTCCCGGCCAACGCCACGTCGCGGTGCGCGCCGCCGACGGGCTCGGTGATCACGTCGTCCACGACGCCGAGTTCCACGAGGTCCGGCGCCGTCAGGCGCAGCGCGTCGGCCGCGCGCTCGGCGTAGGCGGCGTCCTTGAAGAGGATCGACGCGCACCCCTCCGGCGAGATCACCGAGTAGATGCCGTACTCCATCATCAGCACCCGGTTCGCGACGCCGATCGCGAGCGCGCCACCGCTGCCGCCCTCCCCGATCACCACGGTCACGACAGGGACCGCCAGCGACGCCATCCCCTCGAGCGCCTCCGCGATCGCCTGCGCCTGTCCGCGCTCCTCGGCGCCGATCCCGGGGTACGCGCCGGGGGTGTCGATCAGCGTGACGATCGGGATGCCGAACCGCTCCGCCAGACGCATCAGCCGGAGCGCCTTGCGGTACCCCTCCGGGCGCGGCATCCCGAAGTTGCGGGTGAGGTTCTCGTTCGTCGTCCGCCCCTTCTGGTGACCGATGATCATCACCGACCGCCCGTCGAGCCGCGCGAGCCCTCCGACGATCGAGCGGTCGTCCGCGAACCCGCGATCCCCGTGCAGCTCGACGAAGTTCGTGAACGCGTTCGCGACGTAGTCCAACGCGTAAGGCCGCGACGGGTGGCGCGCGAGCTGGACGATCTGCCAGCGCGAGAGCTTCGAGAAGATCTGCTCGCGCAGCGTCCTCGCGCGCGCCTCGAGATCGGAGAGCTGGCGCTCGTAGTCCGGCGCGCGCTTGCGCCTCGAGCCCTTCTTCCGAGGCTTCTTGTCGATACCGGTCGCGACGATGTTGGCGAGGCTGTCGCGCCCCGCCGCCTCGCGGCGCAGTTGGTCGATCTGCCGTTCGAGCTCCAGGACAGGTCGCTCGAAGTCCAGTTCCCTCGTCACGGCGCGGGACTACACCATGCGCACCCGCACGGCGAGAAGTCGAAATTCACTCGCCGCCCGCCCCACGCCAACGCGCGATCAGGTCCGAAACCAGCCGATCCGGCCCGTCGTCGGCGTCGACCCACCACACGTCCGGCTCCTTGTTGAACCAGTTCTTCTGACGCTTCGCGTACTGCCGGGTCTCGATCGTCGTCCGCTCCACGGCCTCGGCGCGGGTCATCCGCCCCTCGAGCACGGCCACGGCGTCGCGGTACCCGATGATCGCCAACCCCGGCGCCGTCGCCGCCACCCCGCGATCCAGGCACGCCTGGGTCTCCTCCAGGATGCCCCCCGAGAACATCGCCTCCGTGCGCGCGGCGATGCGATCCCAGAGCACCTCCTTCGGCCACGCCGGCGCGACCCCGATCAGCCGATGACGCTCCTCCTCGAACCGGTGCGCGTCCTGAAAGGTGGAGATCGGCGTCCCGGTCTGCCGGAACACCTCGAGCGCGCGCCCGATCCGCTGCGGATCCCGCGTCTCGATCCGTGACGCCGCGATCGGATCCACCGCCGCCAACTCCGCGTGCATCGCCTCGCTCCCGCGCGCCGCCAGCTCCTCCCGGACCTCATCGCGCACCGCCGGATCGATCGCGGGGGCCTCGAAGATCCCGTGTGCGAGCGCGCGCATCCACAGACCCGTGCCCCCACAGAGGATCGGCACGCGGCCCCGTCCGCGAATGTCCTCGATCGCCGCGTCCGCCGCGCGCGCGAAGTCGGCCGCGGTCCACTGCGCGTCCGGCGGCAGGACGTCGATCAGGTGGTGCCGCGCGGCCGCCTGCTCGGCCGAGGTCGGCTTCGCGGTCCCGACGTCGAGCCCGACGAAGATCGCAGCCGAGTCGCAGCTGACGATCTCCCCGCCGACGCGCTCCGCGAGCCGAATCGCGAGCGCGGTCTTTCCGGAGCACGTCTGCCCCATCACAGCGAGGAGGGGCGCGCTCACGATCGGTGGAACATCTTGGCGAGCGTCGACGCCTCGTACTCGACGAAGACCGGCCGCCCGTGCGGGCAGTGCGCCCCGAAGTCGATCTGATCCATCTGCACGAGCAACGCCTTGATCTCGGCGTTGCTCAGGCGGTCCCCGGCACGCACCACCGTGTGGCACGCCGCGCAGGAGAGCAGCGCCTCGATGCGCTCCTCGTACGGCGTCGTCTGATCGACCTCCTTCAGCTCGTCCAAGAGATCATGAACGAGCCGCTCCAACTTCACGGACCCCAGCGCGACCGGGCACGACTTCACGACCCACGTCGCGCCGCCGAAGGGCTCCAACTGAACGCCGAGCTCCGCGAGCCGCTCGCTCTCCGTCTCGGCGATCGCCGCCCGCGCGGGATCCAACTCGATGGAGAGCGGCACCAGCAGCGGCTGCACCTCGAGCGTTCGCGACTTACGCTGCGTGCGCATTCGCTCGAACGCGATCCGCTCGTGCGCCGCGTGCTGATCGATGATCACCATCCGGTCCGCGCCCTGACACACCAGGTACGTCGACAGCACCTGCCCCACCGGCTCGAGCGCCCCGAAGTGGACGTCCCGCCCCGGCGCGGCGCCGTCGAACGCAAACGCCTCGCTCATCGACGGCGCCCGAAGATCCGGTCGCGGCCCCGCCCCGTCGCGTCCCGCGAACGCCCGCGACAAGCGCGCCGCGTGGGTGCCGTAGCCGCCCCCGCCGTCCCGCCCGAACGACGCGCCGTCGCGCGGGCCCCGGTCGGACCACGACGCTCCTCGTCCCGGGCCGTCGCTGGCGTGTGCAAATGGGCCGTCGCCACGGCGTCCGTCGGCGGCGGAGCGCGACGACCCCGGTCCGCCGGGCTCGAACGCGCCGCGGACGCGCCCGCGGGGATCCGAGCTCGCGCCGGAGCCCGACCCGAGCGCCGAGTCGCCGGAACGTCCCGAGGCAGGGCCGGAGCCCGAGCCCGCACCAAAGTCCGCGCCCCCGCCGGGACCCGATCCCGAATCGGCGCCCGAGCCCCACCCTACCGCACGGGTGCCTGATCCCGATCCCGACGCGGCGCCCGGCCCCGAACCAAAGCCGGGATCGGATCGGAGTCCGACGTTCGAGCCAGGACCACGATCCGAACCCGCGCCTGAACCCAGGTCCGACTCGAACGCCGAACCCGGACCCGCTCCCGGCCCAGACCGCGAGCGCTGTCCCGCCCCGCCGTACGCCCCGCGCGGCAGCCAGGGCTGCGCGGTCAGCGTCCGCCGCAGCGTGCCGCTCACCGCGCGATGCACGTCGCTCGTCCTCGCGAAGCGCACCTCGGTCTTCTGGGGGTGGACGTTCACGTCGAGGGCGTCCGGATCGAGCTCGATGTCGAGCACCACGACCGGGTGCCGCCCGCGCTCCATGATCGAGCGGTAGGCGTCGGTGATGGCGTGCTGGATCGTCCGGTCGCGCACGAAGCGCCCGTTGACGAACGTGTAGATGCCGCGCGCGGTGCGTTCCGTGTGCTCCGGCGACGACACGAAACCCGTCACGCGGATCGCCCAGTCCAAGCCGTCGTCCTCGATCGGGTAGAGGTGGTCGCCGGCGCCCTTCCCGAGGATGCGTCGCACGCGGCCCAGCGGGTCGCTCGGCGCCTCGGGCGGCACGTCGAGGATCACGCGCCCGCCGTGCGTGAGCGTGAACGCGCGGTCACGGCGCGCGAGCGCGAGCCGAACGACGGCGTCGGTCACGTGGCTCATCTCCGTCGCCGGTCGCTTCAGGAACTTCCGCCGCGCCGGCACGTTGTAGAAGAGGTCGCGGACGTCGACCGTCGTGCCCTCGGCCGCGCCCGTCGTGGTCACCGACGTGAGGTGCCCGCCGTCCACGACGAGCTCCGTCCCGACGTCCTCGCCGCGCGCGCGCGTCACCATCGTGAACCGACTCACCGACGCGATCGACGGGATCGCCTCTCCGCGGAACCCGAGCGTCCGCACGGTCGTGAGGTCCTCCGCCGAGCGTATCTTCGACGTCGCGTGCCGCTCGAGGCAGCGCCGCGCGTCCTCCTCGTCCATCCCGTGGCCGTCGTCGATGATCCGGATTCGCTCGGCGCCGCCCGCCTCGACCTCGATCCGCACGCGCCGCGCGTCGGCGTCGAGCGCGTTCTCGACGAGCTCCTTCACGACCGACGCCGGCCGCTCCACGACCTCGCCCGCCGCGATCTGATTCGCGACCGCC
>JAUHYN010001434.1 GCA_030426505.1 bacterium
GACGCGACCGGGGTCGGCTGGGTCTTCCAGTACGCGTTGGTGGATCCCACCGGCGCGCACGATCTCGCGGCGCTCCGATCGCTTCAGGACTTCGACCTCCGCTACGCACTGGAGAGTGTGCCGGGCGTGGCCGAGGTCGCCTCGGTCGGCGGCTTCGTGAAGCAGTACCAGGTCACGCTCGATCCCATCCGGCTGCAGGCCTACGGCCTCTCGACGCCGCGGGTCGTGCGCGCGATCCGCGAGTCCAACGCCGACGTCGGCGGTCGCACGCTGGAGATCGCGGGCCACGAACACATGATCCGCGGGCGCGGCTACGTGGAGTCCGCCGAGGACCTCGAAGCGATCTTCGTCGGGATGGGCGCGAACGGCGCACCGGTGACGCTCGGCGACGTCGGGCACGTGGCGATCGGACCGGATCAGCGCCGCGGCGTCGCGGAGCTGAACGGTGAAGGCGAGGTGGTCGGCGGCGTCGTGATCATGCGGTACGGCGAGAACGCGCTGACGACGATCGAGCGCGTGAAGGAGCGCCTCGTGTCGATCCGGGCGGGGCTCCCCGAGGGCGTGGAGCTCGAGATCGTCTACGACCGCTCGGAGCTGATCGAGCGCGCGATCGATACACTGAGGACCACGTTGCTCGAAGAGATGATCGTCGTCGCGATCGTCATCTTCTTGTTCCTCCTGAGCGTGCGCAGCGCCGTGGTCCCGATCGTCACGCTCCCGGTCGCCGTCGCACTCGCGTTCATCCCCATGGCGGCGCAGGGGCTCACGGCGAACATCATGTCGCTCGGGGGCATCGCGGTGGCGATCGGCGCGATGGTCGACGCGTCGATCATCATCATCGAGAACGTCCACAAGGCCCTGGAGGGGCGCGAGCTCGAAGGTGAGTCGAGGCGCGCGGCGGTGATCGGCGCGATGCAGGACGTGGGGCCTTCGATCTTCTTCTCGCTGCTCGTGATCACGGTGTCGTTCATCCCCGTCTTCACGCTGCAGGCGACGGAGGGCCGCCTCTTCAAGCCGCTCGCCTTCACGAAGACGTACGCGATGGGCTTCTCGGCGCTCCTCGCCATCACGCTCACACCCGCGCTCGTCGTGCTCCTCGTGCGGCGGGCGCGCCCGGAGGAGGCGAACCCGCTCAATCGGTGGCTCGTCCACCTCTACCGCCCGGTGGTGCGCTTCGTGGTGCGGCACAAGTACGCGGTGGTGATCGCCGCGGTGCTCGTCGTCGCGTCGACGGTGCCGGCGTTCCTCCGCCTCGGGACGGAGTTCATGCCGCCGCTCGACGAAGGCGCGCTGCTCTACATGCCCACCGCGCCGCCGGGGATGTCGGTCACGGAGGCCGCGCGCGTCGTGCAGGCGATGGACCGCGAGCTGAAGGAGGTCCCCGAGGTGGTTTCCGTCTTCGGCAAGATGGGCCGCGCCGACACCGCGACGGACCCCGCGCCGCTGTCGATGGCGGAGACCGTGGTCGTATTGAAGCCGCGCTCCGAGTGGCGCCCCGGACTCACGACGGACGGGCTCATCGCCGAGCTCGACGAGCGGTTGCGGTACCCCGGGATGCCGAACGTTTGGTGGATGCCGATCCAGACGCGGACGGAGATGTTGTCGACCGGCGTACGCAGTCCGCTCGGGATCCAGATCTTCGGCGACGACCTCGCGGTGATCGAGGAGGCGGCCGTCGCGATCGAGAAGGCGGTCGCCGAGATCCC
>JAUHYN010001435.1 GCA_030426505.1 bacterium
CGTCTTGCCGTCGCGCTCGTCCGTCAGGCGAATCGTCACGCCGGCGTTCAGGAACGCCAGCTCGCGCAGACGGTGCCGAAGCGTGTCGTACGAGAAGTCCGTGAACGAGAAGATCTCGCTGTCGGGGAGGAACGTCACCGACGTGCCCGTCCCCTCGATGCCCTCTTTCACCACCTTCAGCGGCGCGCGCGTGATGCCCCGGTCGAACGTCACCTCGTGCAGCTTGCCGTCGCGACGAACCCGAAGCGTCAGCTCCGAAGACAGGAAGTTCACGCACGACACGCCGACGCCGTGCAGACCGCCCGACACCTTGTACGAGTTCGAGTCGAACTTACCGCCGGCGTGCAGCACCGTCATGATGACCTCGGCCGCAGACCGGCCCTCCTCGGCGTGCATGTCCACCGGGATGCCACGGCCGTTGTCCGTGACCGTCACCGCCCCGTTCGCGCGGAGGATCACCTCGACCGTGTCGCAGTGACCGGCCAGCGCCTCGTCGATCGAGTTGTCGACGACCTCGTACACAAGGTGGTGGAGGCCGGTGCCGTCGTCCGTGTCCCCGATGTACATGCCCGGGCGCTTGCGCACCGCGTCGCGGCCTTCGAGAACCTGGATATTGCTGGCGTTGTAATCGCTCATCGCGTCGTTTGGATCCGTCGGGTTTACGCCTGAATCGATGCCCGGGCGCAGGTCGAAGAACCCTAGCCCGATCCACCCGATCTGTCATCACCCGCGTCCCGCGATTCGACCGCTATTTTCCGATGCAGAAACCGGCGAAGATGCGGTTCAGCACGTCGTCCGTCGTCACCGCGCCGGTCATCGACCCAACCAGGTCGAGCGCCGCCCGAAGGTCGAGCGCCACAAGCTCGTGACCCAGCTCCGCGAGCGACGCCTCCAGCGCACGCTCGAGCGACGCGAGCGACGACTCCAGCAGGTCGCGGTGCCGAGCGCGCGACAAGAGCACAGACTCCGCGTTGTGGCCGCCGCCCAGCGACGCCGACAGCGCCTCCAGCGCGGACTCCACGCCCGACACGTCGCCGCGCAACAGCGACGCCTCCACCACCGAAGTGGGCGGCGACGACGCACACGCCGACTCCGCCCACGCACGCCACACACCCGCCTGCCCGGCGGCCGCGGCGTCCATCTTGTTCAACACCAGCGCCCACGGCACCTCGGGCAGCGCCACCAGCTCGCCCGGCGCCTCCGTCGCGTCCACCAGCACCAGCGCCACGTCGGCGGCAGCCAACGCACGGCGCGAGCGCGCGACGCCGATCGCCTCCACCGCGTCGTCCGTCTCGCGGATCCCCGCCGTGTCGGTCAGCACGTAGCGCTGCCCCCCCAGAGAGAGCGACTCTTCGATCGTGTCCCGCGTCGTCCCGGCGATGTCGGTTACGATCGCGCGCTCGTCGCGCAGCAGCCCGTTCAGCAGCGTCGACTTGCCCGCGTTCGGCGCGCCGACGATCGCCACGCGCACGCCCTCGCGCGCCATCCGACCCGCGTCGTACGTCGCCAACAACCCCCTCACCGACTGCATCGCCGGCTCCAGCCGCCCCGCGATCTCAGCGCCGGTGATCGTGTACACGTGCTCCTCCAGCGAGAAGTCGATCGCCGCCTCAACCAGCGTGATCAGCTCCGCGAGCTGCGCCTTGATCGCGTCGATCTCTCGAGACAGCCGACCGGCAAGGTGACCCTGCGCCAGGCGGTGCGC
>JAUHYN010000328.1 GCA_030426505.1 bacterium
ATCTCCTGCTGCGCCGGTGACAGCGCGCCGTCCCCGTTCGTCTCGCGCTCGAGCAAGCGAACTTGCAACTGCACGGCGGCGACCGGCGTGCGGAGTTCGTGCGCCATCATCCGCAACAGGTTGCTCTTCATGCCCGCGGCGCGCTCCGCCATCGACCGCGCGAGGCGCGTCTCGTGGAGCGCGGACTCCAACTCGCGGTGCTTGGTCGCGACTTGGTCGACGACCGCGTGAAGCTCGTCGCGACTCGCGCCGAGCGCGATCGTCAACGCGTCACGCGTTCGCTTCATGTGGACGAGGTTGTCGACGCGCACGAGGAGTTCACGCGCAGTGAACTGTCCGGCGAGGAGATCCGCGGCGCCGTGCTCGAGGAGGGCCCCCGCCTCGATCGCGTCCATCCGCTCCGGCTGCACGAGCACGATCGGGACGTCCTGCAGCGCCGGGATCGCGGCGAGCTCGTCGAGCGCGTCTCGTCCACCTCTCTCGAACGCGCCGGCGAGGACCACCAGATCGAAATCGAGGCGATCGAAGGCGCCGCCGCGGAGCGTGGACTGGATCGTGACGTCGTACCGGTCCGAGAGCGGCGCGACGACGTCGACGCCGGACTCGCTCGGCGCGATCACGAGGATTCGCGACTCGGCTTCGAGCGGTCTCAATGGAGCGTTTCCGTTCGGCGACACCGCGGCCTCGTCGGGCGGGGCGGGTGTTTCCGTGCGGTGACTCATCGGCACGACGAACGCGACGAACGCGACGATCGCGGCGACGACGATGACGATCGGCGCACTCGAGCCGAACACGAGCGCGAGCGCGGTGGAGATGAAGACGACGACGTCGAGGTGCGTCACCGATCCGCCGCGACGTATTCGACGGAGCGCGGTCGACACACATACGAGCGCGAGCGCGACGCGCGCGATGTCGACTCCGTCGATCGCGTTCACGTCTGCACGTTGTGCCCGAACTCGCGAGGACGCAAAGCCCCGTCACACGCAAAAGGTGCGACCGTCGGGAGCCTACTTGGTTTGACCGCTCGGAAGTGATTCAAATGGTCGCGTTGAGTGGGGGCATGCAAGTCGGAGTGTTGTTCAAGAACACGGAGGATCGCGCGCTCGCGGACCGTCTTTCCCAAGACTTCGCGACCGTCGCGGTACCGACCGCGAACTTTCGGCGCGTTCTTGCGCAGAAGGGGATCGGGGTCCTGGTCGCGGACATCGACACCGTATTCGCCGAGCGGGGGCTGGCGGGTCGGTTGAGCCGCGCGATCGAAGGCGTCCGAGTCGTCCTGATCGCGGATCAGCACTCGCAGGACGTCCTCGATCTGGCGCTGAAGTTGAACGGGGCGCGGATCGTCGAGCGACGGGTGGCGTCCGAAGAGTTGACGCGGATCGTCGAACAGGAGGTGTCGGGTGGCTCCCGCGACGTGATTCACACGTCGTCGCTCGAGCTGATCGGCGAGAGCCCCTCCATTCGGAGGACCCGCAAGATCATCGCGAACATGGCGGCGGCGCAGTCGACGGTCCTCATCTCGGGTGAACCGGGGAGTGGGAAGACCCTCGCGGCGCAGTTGATCCACCACCTCTCACCGCAGCGTGGAGAGCCGTTCCGAGTGGTGGCGTGTGGCGCGGCGGACGAGGCCGCGCTCGACGCCGAGCTGTTCGACGCCCGGACCGGGTTGTTGTCGCTCGTGACGACCGAGCGCGTCGGCGCCGTCCTCCTCGACGAGGTCGACGCCCTGCCCCTCGGTCTGCAAGCCAAGTTGCTCGCGGTCCTTCGTCAGAGGGGCATCTACTACGCGGCGACGCCGCCGGGGCCGCGCATCATCGCGTCGACCGTGCAGAGTACGGAGCCGGACGACCCCGATGGTGGGTTGGACGCCGCCGTGCGACGCCGCGACTTCATGCGCGATCTCTACGATCGCCTCACGGAGCTCCGCCTCGAGATGCCGCCCCTGCGCGAGCGCCGCACCGACGTGCGCTTGCTCTGGGAGCACTTCGTAGGCGGTCACCGCACCGCGACGCCGCGCGCGCTGATGCGACTCGCCGGGCACGACTGGCCAGGCAACGTCCGCGAGCTGCAGAACGTCGCGCGCTTCGCCGTGGGTCAGGCTGGCGCGCAGCGAATCGACGAGCAGCACCTCCCGACCAGCCTCGTCCCGAGCCACGAGCCGACCGCCGTCCCGATGGCGCGCGTGCCCGGCATGACGCTCGACGAGCTGGAGCGGACCGCGATCTTGCTGACGTACCAATCGCTCGGCGAGAACGCGCAAGCGACGGCCAACGCGCTCGGGATCTCCGTGCGCAAGGTCCACTACCGCCTGCGCCGGTACCGCGAAGAGGGTTGGCTGAGCGGCGGCGCCGAGCCGGCGCCCTTGCCGACCGCGAACGACGACGTGCAGAGCCCGAGCGAGCCGCGGCACCTCCTCCTCGCCGAAGACGACGACGAGCTGCGCTGGTCCCTCACCAAGCTCCTCGAGGCGGACGGCTACCTGGTGACCGCCGTGGCGAGCGGGACCGAGGTGCTCGAGCACCTCGGCGGCAAGATGCTGTTCGACGAAGCGTTCACGCCGCCCGACGTCATCGTGAGCGACGTGCGCATGCCCGGGGTCTCCGGGCTCTCGGTCCTCGAGGGCGTGCGGCAGCGCGGGTGGAAGACGCCGGTCGTCCTGATCACCGCGTTCGGCGACGAGGACGTGCGCGCGAAGGCCGCGCGCCTCGACGCGACGGTGCTCAGCAAGCCGATCGATCTCGACCGCCTGCAGATCGTCCTGTCGCGCAGCGCGTGAAGCCTACAGTGGCGAGCGGGTCACGCTCGCGCGATCGCACCGAAGCGGACCGTGACGTTTCGCCACGCCCGCGCCGAGACGCGACACCTTTGGCCCCTCGCGGCTGTCGGAGGCCTTGGCGCGATCCTTGATACCTGAACGGGCATGATTCGCCCGATCTCCCACGTCATCGCACTGCTGGGTGTCATGCTCCTGGTCGTTCACCGAAGCGGCGTCTGGGACGCGCTGACCGAGGCCGGCCTGCTCGTCGACATCGCGGCGGCGATCCTGATCGCGCTCGGCATCGCCGGGCTGCTGATCTACGGCGCCTTCGGCTACACGTCGACGTCGGACATCGAGTCGATCGAACCCCGTTCCTAGGAGGTGTCCGATGCGTACCCCGATCCTCATCTCGATCCTCTCGCTCGGTCTGAGCGCGACCGCGTGGGCCGTGGAGGTCGAAGCCGAGCCCGAGACGGTCGACCTCGGCGAAGCGCAGCCGTCCATCGTCGACGAGGGCGAGCCGACCGCGGACGAGCGCGCCGACCCCGACGGTCCCGCGCTCGGCTTCCCACTGTTGACCCTGCTCCCACCCGGAGCCCTACAACCGATCCGGCTGGAGTACGCGCCCGACGTCGTGACACTGGACGAGGCCAAGAAGAACGCCTTGCGCGTCGTCCCCACGCTCCTTTCGCGGTACCCGGACGCGACCGTGGTGATCGTCCCGCCGCCGCGCGCGAAGGGCGAGACCCCGGTCGAGGCGGCGAACGATCCCACGTTCGTGCTCCGCCGCGACCGCGTGATCCAGCAATTGAAGGCGTTCGGCGTCGCGGACGTCCGGATCGCGCTCCTCGAGCCCGCGCCCTCGAACCCGGACCGGCCGCTCCCGATCGTCCTCGATGAGGACCACGGTCCGAACTGACCGACCTTTTTCATCGGCGAAGCACTCGCGGTCCGCCTATGATTCGGGCGTGTCCGACAGCGCTCCGCTCATCGATACGATCCGCGCCTCCATCATCGGCAACGGCGAAGTCCTGGACGGGCCGTTCGGTCCGCGCCGCGTGACCTACGCCGATTACACGGCCTCCGGCCGATCGCTCGCCTTCATCGAAGACTTCATTCGCCACGAGGTCATGCCGCTCTACGCGAACACGCACACCGAGACCTCGGGGACCGGACTGCAGACCACGCGCTTCCGCGAGGACGCGCGACAGATCATCAAGCGCGTGGTGGGCGGCGACGAGCGCGACGTCGTCATCTTCTGCGGCTCGGGCGCCACGGGCGCGATCAACAAACTCATCGAGGTGCTGAACCTGCGGATCCCCGCGGACCTCGACGAGCGCTACGGCCTCTCCGCGCACATCCCGCGCGAGGACCGGCCGGTCGTGTTCATCGGGCCCTACGAGCACCACTCGAACGAGCTCCCGTGGCGCGAATCGATCTGCGAGGTCGTCACGATCCCCGAGGACGGCGACGGCCGCATCGACCTCGGCGCACTCGAGCGCGAGCTCATCACGCACAAGGATCGGCCGCTGCGCATCGGGAGCTTCTCGGCCGCGTCGAACGTGACCGGCATCGGCAGCGACACCCGCGCGGTCGCGGCGATGCTGCACGCGCACGGCGCGCTGTCGTTCTGGGACTTCGCGGCGGCGGGGCCGTACGTCGAGATCGAGATGAACATGCGGGACGACGGCCCCGACGGCGACCTCGTCTACAAGGACGCGATCTTCATCTCCCCGCACAAGTGCATCGGTGGCCCGGGCACGCCCGGCATCCTCGTGGCGAAGCGCGCCCTCTTCAAGAACCGCGTCCCGACCACGCCCGGGGGCGGGACCGTCGCGTACGTGAACCCGGAGCACCACCGCTACCTCGACGACATCGTCCACCGCGAAGAAGGCGGCACACCGGCGATCATCGAGTCGATCCGCGCGGGCCTCGTGTTCCAGCTGAAAGAGGCGGTCGGCGTCGACACGATCCGCACGCGCGAGGAGAGCTTCATCCGGCGCGCGATCGATCGCTGGTCGAAGAACGACAACATCCGGATCCTCGGCAACCCGAAGGCGTGGCGCCTGTCGATCGTCTCGTTCGTCGTCCGCCACAACGACCGCTACCTGCACCACAACTTCGTCGTCGCGCTGCTGAACGACCTCCTCGGCATCCAGTCGCGCGGCGGCTGTTCGTGCGCGGGGCCGTACGGGCACCGGCTGCTCGGGATCGATCTGACGACGTCGGCGCAGTTCGAGCGCGAGATCGTGAAGGGCTGCGAGGGCATCAAACCCGGCTGGGTCCGCGTGAACTTCAACTACTTCATCTCGGAGCCGGTGTTCGAGTTCATCATCGACGCCGTCGACCTCGTCGCGAACGAGGGCTGGAAGCTGCTGCCGCTGTACGACTTCGATCCGTCGACCGGCGAGTGGCGCCACCGCGAAGGCCGCCCCGAGCCGAAGATGCGCCTGCACGATCTGAAGTACTCGGAGGGCCAACTGCAGTACCGCGCGCGGCACGCCACCGAGCCGGAGTGGGTGCTGCAGACGTACCTCGAAGAAGCGAAGAAGATCTTCGCGGCGGTCGGCGAGAAGATCCAACGCGACCGCGTCCGCGATCCGGAGCTGACGGAGGACTTCCAACACCTGCGTTGGTTCCCGCTCTCCCGCGAGATCCTCGCCGAGCTCGACGGCCCGCCGTGCGAGGCGAGCACGGCACAGCCCGGCTTCACGCGGCGATGAAGGAGCGCCGCGTCAGCCCAACACTCGGAGCGCGGGGCGACCCGACGCCGGCTCGAGCAACGCCTTCAGCGCCGCGTCCGACCAGATCCCGCCGGAGCGCCAGTCGAGCTCCATGACGTCCTCGACCGACCAGCCGACCACGTCCTCCACCTCGACCAACGGCTCCTCGATCAGTTGGAAGCGGCCCTGATCGAACGGGACGCCCGGGGCCGCGGAGACGCGCTCGAAGCGCTCGCGGAGGCCGCGCTTCTCCATCTCCATCGCGCGGTAGACGCAGTACGGGTTGTTGCCCGGCCGGCCCATGAACACCTGTGAGGTCCACGTGCAACCGGCCTTGCACACGTCGGCGTAGTAGCAGGTCCGGCAGTGGCCCCACAGATCGCGGCGGCCGCGATCCTTCACGTACGTGAGCTCGCGCGTGTTCGCGATCGCCTCGGCGACCGTCATCTCGCGCGTGAGCCCGCCGGTGAACGACGACGACGGGAGCGACGGGCACGCCTTGATCTTGCCGTCGGCCTCGAGCCCGATGCTCCACTTCCCCGCGGGGCACCCGCCCCAGTGCGCTCCGCGTTCGCCGCCGAAGCGTAGCGCGGCCTCGTACGGACCGAAGTAGCCGATGTTGTTCCCGGGGTAGAGCGTGACGCCGCCGGGGTCGAGCCGCGTCTGCTTCACGTTGACCAGGAGCGGGTAGACGACGGTGAGCTCGTAGGGCTGGAGCAACATCTGCGGCCGATCCGCCGCGCGTCCCATCGGGACCGTGAGTTGGATCTGCCAGGCCTTCGAACCGACGTCCGCGAGCATCGACCCCAGCGCCGGGATCTCCGGGAGCGAGAGGCGATTGATCTGCGTGTTGGTCGCGAGCCGCATCGGCGTCGCCGAGACGCGCTCGGCCGCGTCGAACGCCGCGCGCCACGAACCCTTCGCGCCGCGCTGCGCGTCGTGCGTTCGCTCGAGGCCATCGATCGAGATCGACACCGACTGCACACCCGCGTCGACCGCGCGCCGCACGCGATCGTCGTTCAGGTTGCGCGCGCCCGTCGTGATCCCACACGCCATCCCGCGGCGCGTGATCTCCGCGGCGATGCGATCCCAGTCTTCGCGCAGATACGCCTCGCCACCGATCAACGTCACCTCGCGGACGCCGAGCGACTCGAGCTGCCGCACGACGTCGAGGCACTCCTCGGTCGACAGCTCCTCCGTGCGCGCGTGCCCCGCGCGCGACCCGCAGTGCTTGCACCCGAGATCACACGCGAGCGTGATCTCCCAGACGACGTACAGCGGGTGCGGGTTCGCGTGATCGATCGGCCGCACCGAGCGGTAGTGCGCCTTGGGCGCCGCGCCGATCGGCGGCGTCGGCTTCTGGGGCCGCGCGCTCACGCGCCCCCGTCGATCGGCGGGAGGCCGTAGAGCGTGCCGTCGATGCCGCCGTCCGCGCCGGCGTCGACGAGCGGCGTGATCCCACCGTCGAGCCCGGGCGGGTTGCCGTAGTGCGGCGTGACCGGCGTGTCGCCCGCGTCGATCAGCGCGGCGTCCGGTCCAGCGCCGCCGTCGACCGGCGGCGGCTTGCCGTAGAGCGGGGTCGGCGGGATCTCGCCGGCGTCGCGGAGCCCGGCGTCCACGCTCGCGTCCATCGGCGCCTCGCCCGCGTCGACTCCGGCGTCCACGACAAAGCCGCCGTCGCGCGGGAGCGACTCCTCACCGGCGTCCCACACCTCCTGCGCCGGCCCCGCGTCGCGCGGGGGCGCCGAGAGGTCGAGGCCCGTCTCCTCACACGCCGTCGCGAGCCCGAACGACAACAGCGACGCCGCGAGCGCGCCGCCCGTTCGCTTGTGGACCGTGCGCAGGACCGTCATGAGATCGCGCGGCCCCTCGCGCGTGGCGTTCAGCAACGAAGCCTCGCAGAAGGGGCACGTCGTCCGCGCCCAGTCCTCGTCGAGGCGGATGTGTGCGAGGCAAGCCGGGCACTCGGTGAAGCCGTGTCGGGATACGCGAATCTCGTGCTTCATGACGCTGCGAGCTCGTAAGAGCACATCCTAGGCCAAACCGTTCAGTCTGTCTTCGACCCGGCCGATCTCAGATTACCGAGGATCGTCAGCGATACATCGCCTCGATCCGATCGGCGTACTTCTCGGCGATGACCTTGCGCCGCACCTTGAGCGTCGGTGTCAGCTCGCCTTCGTCCGTGTCGAGCCGCCGCTCGAGGATCGCGAAGCGCTTCAACGCCTCCACGTGCGTCAGCGTCTCGTTCACCGCGCGCACCTCGGCGTCGATCAAGCGCTCCACGTCCGGGCTCTTCGCGAGCTCCGCGTACGCGCCGAACTGCACGCGCTCACGCTGCGCCCACGTGATCAGGTTGTCCTCGTCCAACACGATGAGCGCGGTGAGGAACTTGCGCCCGTCGCCGATCACGATCGCGTCGTGGACGTACGGACTCGTGCGCAGCTTACTCTCGATGTACTGCGGCGCGACGTTCTTCCCGCCCGCCGTGATGATGAGGTCCTTCTTGCGGTCGGTGATGTGCAGCTGGCCCTCCTCGTCGAGCTCACCGACATCGCCGGTGTGGAGCCAGCCGTCGCGCACGGTCATCGCCGTCGCTTCGTCCTCGCGGTAGTAGCCGAGCATCACCCCCGGGCTCTTCGCGAGGATCTCGCCGTCTGCCGCGATCGAGAGCTCGAGGCCCTCACACGGCACCCCGACCTTC
>JAUHYN010001436.1 GCA_030426505.1 bacterium
TGCAGATCATGATCGAGGGCCTCGCGCTCGGCGCGTTCTCGACGCTGCGCGCGAACACCGACGAGCCACTCCTCAAGGAGCTCCTCAAGAACGTGATCACGGACGAGGCGCGGCACGTCCACTTCGGCGTGGTGGCGCTGCGCGACTTCTACTCGAAGGAGCTGTCCGAGCGGGAGCGGCGCGAGCGCGAGGACTGGGCGTTCGAGACGTCGGTGCTGATGCGGAACCGCTTCCTCGCGCACGAGTTCTACGACGAGTACTACGGCCACGTGATGCGGCGCTCGACCTGGAACAAGATCCTGCTCGAGTCGGACTTCATGTCGTACTTCCGCACGAACATGTTCCGCCGCATCGTCCCGAACCTGCGGCGCATCGGGCTGCTCACGGATCGTGTGCGACCGTACTACGCGCAGATGGGGCTGTTGGTCTGGGAGAACGACAAGGCCGCGCCGGACCTCACCGCGGCCGACCTGCTGGCGGCCTGAGTTGAACGCGGCGCTGCTGTTGCTCCTCGCGGCCGCGCCCACGCGACTCGCGGTGCTCCCGGTGTTGTCGGGCCCGGGCTCCGAGGTCACGGCGTCGAAGGTGTTCCGCGTGATCGACGACGCGGCCGATCTGCGGACCGGCCTCCGCGTGATGTCGATCGACGACTACTTCTTCCACGAGGGCGGCGCGCTCGCGAACCGCGCGCTGGCCTGCGGGCAGGACACCGCGTGTATCGGTGAGCAGCTCGCGCCGTTCGAGGCAGACCTCGGGTTAGTGGTCGTGGTGGACCTCGAGATCACGCCACCGCTGTGGTCGTTGATCCTGATCGACACAAAGGCGAAGCACGTCGTGGACGAGCACTACGCGCAGGTCGAGGGCGGCGCGGAGGTCGTCTTCGAGCGCGTGCGCGCGAAGGCCGCCGAGATGCTGGACCGCCGTGGCTTCTTCCGCGCGGGGCGCCTCGTCGTGCGTTCGACGCCGACCGCCGCGGCCGTCTCCATCGCCGGTCAGCGCCCCGACGTCGGGACCACGCACCAGTTCACCCTCCCGCCGGGCACCTACGCCGTGTCGGTGCAGGCGGAGGGCCACGAGGCCGCGACGGCGAACGCGGTAGTGACCTCCGGAGCGACGACCGAGGTGCCGGTGTCGCTCGCGCCGGTGACGTCGGTGTTCGAGTCGCCGTGGTTGTGGGTGATCGGCGCGACCGTGGTGGTCGGCGCCGCGGTCGCGGTGGGCGTGGCGACCACGGCGTCCTCGGACGACTGCGTGTGTCTCGTGACGATCGACGCGTCGTGCATGTGCCCGCGTTGAGTGCTCTTAGCCCGCAGCAAATCGCTTCCAGTCCGCAGCAAGATCTCCCGAGCGCACCACACGCGGGAGCGTCGCACCGAGGAGCTGTCAGCTGCCCGCTGGTCGCTGAGAGCTAGCTACTCCCGCTCGAGCGCGCTGACTTCGCGCTCGATGCCGTCGAGCTGCGCGTCGAGCCGAGGCGACGGCGGCGCGTTGCGGATCATCGAGACCTGCGCGAGCAACCGCGCGACGCGCGACCGGGTGTCGGCGTCCGGCGGGTCGAGCGCGGCGAGCCGACGCCCGAGGGCGCGCGCGCGCTCGGCGGCCGGCGGAGGCGGTGGCTCCGGTTCGGGTCGGGGCGGGGGCGCGACGGCGCGGGCGCGGGCGCGGCGCTTTCGGGGCGGCCGCTTGCGCGGAGTGCGGAT
>JAUHYN010000329.1 GCA_030426505.1 bacterium
CTCTCCCCCGCGCCGACGGGGAGCTGTCGGTGAGGGGACGTCAGCTCAATCGCGCACCGACGTGTAGAACGCGACGGCGCGGCGCATGACCTCCCAGAGCTGGTCCTTGGTCACCGGCTTCTGCACGTAGAACGTCGCGCGGTTCGCGTACGCGCGCGCGACGTCTTCCTCTTCCGCCGAGGCCGAGACGATCGCGACCGGGATCCCGGCGAGCTTCGCGTCGCCGCGCATGTCGCCGAGGAGATCGTGTCCGTCGCGGTCCGGGAGGTTCAGGTCGAGGAGGACGAGGTCCGGTGGCTTGACGCCGTTGGTGAGGCGCTCCATCGCCGCGCCCCCGCTCTCGGCGACCGTGAGGGTGGAGGCCATGTCGATCTTCGACAGCGCGACCTCGACGAGCTTCGCGTCCGCCGGGTTGTCCTCGACGAGGAGGATGTCGAGCGAAGCGCTCGCGCCGGTGAGTTCGCGGAGGCGATCGTGGGCGTCGGCGAGCGCGGTCTGCAGCTCGTCGATCGCCGTCTCTTTGCGGCGGATCGCCGTAGTGTCCACGAACGTGATCACGGCGCCCGCGATCTCACCGCGGTGGTTGAGGAACGGGAGCACCCGCAGCAGGATCGAGCGCCCGTCCGCGGCCTGCACCTCCTTCACCGTAGTGGTGCCGTCCGCGATCACGCGGCGGGCCGGCTCGATGATGTCCTCGCCGGGGATCGTGTGCGTGAGGTGATCGAGCGGGCGGCCGACGTCGTGGTCGACGATGTTGATCAACCCCTTCGCGGCGGGCGTGAAGCGTCGAATGGCGAGGTCGCGGTCCGTGAAGACGACGCCGACCTCGAGGCTGCGGAGCAGGTTGTCGAAGTCGCTCGACAGCCCGATCAGCTCCGCGATCTTCGACTGGTGCTCCGCGTTGACCGTGTAGAGCTCCTCGTTGACGGACTGGAGCTCCTCGTTCGTAGCCTGGAGCTCCTCGTTGGAAGCCATCAGCTCTTCGTTGGTCGCGACGAGCTCCTCGTTCGCCGACTCGCGCTCCTCGATCGTGGTCTGCAGGTGCTCGCGCGCCTCCTGGAGCGCGAGTTCGAGATCGCGGATGCGGCGGTCCTCGGCGGGGCTCGGCGCGGTCGCGTCGGGAGGCTCGGCGTCGGGGCGGAGCGCGGTGCGCTCGAACCGAACGAACAAGAGCTGCTCGTCCGTGTCCTCCTCCGCGTGGATCACGTGAATGCTCATCGCGACGGCTTCTTCGCCGCCCTCGAGCGGGATCGGATCGTACGTGACGACCTCGCCGGTCCGCGTCGCGCGGTGGATGCCGGCGGCGAGCGCGACCTCGAGCTCGGGGAGGACGAGGCGGAGCGCGTCGAGCGTCGCCACGCCGGATGGGATGCGGAGGTAGCGAGCGCCCTCCCCGATCGTATGCAGGATCGCGCGATCGTGATCGAGCAGGAGGGCCGCGTGGATCAACTGCTCGGCCGCGAACTGGTAGGCGCGCCGGACCGTCAGGACCTCGCGCGTCTCCGGTGCGCGCTTGCTCGTCGACGGGAGCGGCGCGAGCGACCCCTCTGGCGCGCGACGGAGGAAGCTGCGCACGCCGGGAGCGCGTCGATAGATCGAGTGCTTCGTCGAGTACTGCACGAACGCGGACTCGAGTGCCGTCACGGTCTCCGCCGGGCTCATGACCAGGAACCCGTCGCTGCGCATCGCGTAGTGGAGCGACGCGAGCGCGTGCGACTGCACCGACGGGCGCAGGTAGATCAAGCAGTTCCGGCAGCTGACGAGATCCATCCTCGTGAACGGCGGGTCGCGGACCAGGTTGTGGCGCGCGAAGATCACCATCTCGCGGAGCGCGCGGCGCACGAGGAGCGCGCCGTCGCGTTGCTCGAACATCCGATCGCGGCGCTCCTTTGGGATCGCGTCGGCGGCGTCGAGGCGGTAGAGGCCGGCGCTCGCGATCTCCAGCGCGCGCGGGTTGATGTCGGTCGCGAAGATCTTCACGTCCGGGTTCGTCGACAGGTGCCGCAGGCGCTCGTTGAGCAGCCCCGCGTAGGTGTAGGCCTCCTCACCGGTCGAGCACGCCGGGACCCAGAGCCGCACGGGGCGGCCCCGCTCCACGTCGCCGATGATCTTCGGCACGACCTCGTTCTCGATCAGGGCCCAGACGTCCGCGTCGCGGAAGAATTCGGTGACCCCGATCAGGAGGTCCGCCACGAGAGCGCGCCGCTCCGTCGCGGAGGTCTCGAGCAGATTCACGTACGCGTCGAAGTCGGCGACGTCCGCCGCTGCGAGCCGACGCTCGAGGCGCCGCTGCAACGTCGACACCTTGTAGTGCGAAAAATCGATACCCTCCTTTGCAGCCAGGAGCCTAACGACATCATTCGCGCGAATCCGCGCGTCATCCGGTGGACCGAGCTCGAGCGACTCGAGGATGAACCTCGGCATCTCGTCGGGCCGGAGCGTGCTGTCGACCGAGCCCGTCGCGATGGCGCTCTTCGGCATCCCGCCGAACTCGGCGGAGTCCGCGTCCTGCACCACGACGAGCCCGCCGTGGCGCTTCACGGCGTCGATCCCCGTCGTGCCGTCGGTGCCGGTCCCGGAGAGCACGACCGCCACGGCCTCGGTGCCCTGCGCGGCGGCGAGGGACTCGAAGAAGACGTCGATGGGGTGCAAGGCCGCCTGCGTCGTGACCTGCTCCACGCGGAAGACGCCGTTGTCGAGCCGCACGTTGGTCCGCGGCGGGTTGAGGTAGACGTGGTCCGGACGGATCGGCATCCCGGGCGCGATCGTCTGGATGGGCATCTTCGTCCGCCGCGCCAACAGGTCGCCCATCATGCTCTTGAAGTCGGGAGACAGGTGCTGGATGAGGACGAACGCCGCGCCCGGGTCGTCCGGTACGTTCGCGAAGAAGCGCTCGATCGGTGTGAGGCCACCGGCGGACGCGCCGACGGCGATGACGGGGAAGGGAAGCGAGGGGACCGAGTGGGGCGTCATTTTTGCGCGAGGCGCAAACTCGAAGGATTACCGCCGCCAGTCAAGGCGGCCCGGCCCCGCGCAACGGGTCGGCGCGTTCAGTCCTTCAGGCCTCCGGGGGATCGACCCACCGCGGACGAACGACCGGCCCTCCGTTCCATTCCGACCCGCGATCCGGTAGAGGAATCGCAGTGGTCTACCCCAACTCTCCCTTCGATACGCCCAACGCCAACCTCGACGCCGCGCGCGCGGGCGGGGCCCCGAACACGCAGGGCCGCGAGTCCATGGCGTACATGGAGGCGTTCACGTCCTACTTCCAGATGCCCTCGTGGGGGAAGAACCTCGCGTTCATGGGCCTGTGCATGCTGATCCCGATCGTGGGACCGCTCGTGCTGTTCGGCTACCTCGCGACGCACCTCGTCCGGCAGCACTACAACGGCGACGAGGACCTCATGGAGTTCTCGTTCGACCGCTTCGGCGACTACCTCGGGCGCGGCCTCTGGCCGTTCCTGATGGGCCTGGTCCTCGCCCTCGCCTTCATCCCGATCTACTTGGTGTATTTCGGCGTCGTCGCCGTGGCGACGAACATCGGCGAGACGGTCGCGGCCATCGTCGGGATCGGCGGCGGCCTGGTCTTCATGGTGTTCATGGTCGCCTTCATGTTCCTGTCGCAGCCGATGTTCCTCAAGGCGATGCTGACCCAGAAGATCGGCGGCGCCTTCGACTTCGCCCTCGCGAAGGACTTCGTCTCCAAGATGTGGCTGGAGATGCTGCTGTCCGGCCTCTTCCTCACCGCCATCTCCATCCCCCTGATCATGGTCGGCTACCTGGCCTGCCTCGTCGGGGCCTACGCCGCGATCGCCCTCCAGTACTGGGCGATGTTCCAGCTCCAGCGCCAGGCCTACGAGGTCTACCTCTTCCGCGGCGGCACCCCGATCGAGATCTCCCCCGAGCTCGTCCCCGAGTGATCCCCCGCCCCCCGGCGCGTAGGGAATTTGCGCTTCGGCCCCAGGCCGACTAACGAGATCCACGTGATTCTCTCGTTCGTGAACGTGAAGGGTGGCGTCGGCAAGACCACCACGGCCGTGAACCTCGCGGCCGTGTTCGGAGCCGCGCGCCTCAAGACGTTGCTCGTCGATCTCGATCCGCAGGCGTCGGCCACGTACGCGCTCGGCTTCCCCGCCGAGAGCCGCGGCACGAAGCTCAAGGACGTCCTCCTCGATGACGCGCCACCGACGGAGGCGATCGTCGAGACGAACGTGAAGAACGTGGATCTGTTGCGCGGCGATCTCGGCATGGCCGCCGCGGATCTCTCGCTCGCGCGCAAGAAGGATCCCGCGACACGCCTCGCGAAGGTCCTCGAGCCGCTCGAAGAGACGTACCACGCGATCCTCGTCGACAGCCCCGCGGGCCTGTCGCTGCTGTCGCTGATGTCGCTGAACGCGTGCTCGGCGTTCGTCGTCCCGACGACCCCGCATCACCTCGCGCTCGACGCGCTCGAGCGCTTCTTCGACGGCCTCAAGGCGCTCAAGGCCGACATCCAGAAGACCCCGCGCCTCCTCGGCGTCGCGCTCACGATGGTCGACCGCCGCACGAACCTCGCGGAGGAGCTCATCGCCGAGCTCCGCGAGGAGTACGGGCCGCAGGTCTTCCGCACCGAGATCCCCGTGAACGTCCGCCTCGCCGAGGCGTCCGGCTACGGCACCACGATCTTCGACTACGAGCCCGGCTCGTCCGGCGCGACCGCGTACCGCCGCCTCGGCGCCGAAGTGCTGCGCCGCCTCCGCGAGAAGAAGCTCGTCTGAAGACTCACTCCGGACAGAACGCCGCCTTGTCCGAACAGCAGTCGCCGTAACCCGCGCACAACGCGTCACACCAACACGCGCCGCTCGGCGCCGCGCCGCCGCAGCTCGTGAGACACGACGCCGAGTAGTCCGCCGGCCTCCGCCGGAACGCGATCGCGTCGGTGCTCGACCACGAGTCGTTCCGCGCGTCGTAGCCGTGGCAGTAGGTCTCGATCTCGCCGTTGTCCTGCGCGTACGCCGTCGCCGCCGCGCGCAGGTGGCAGTTCTCCATGTTCTGCCCCTCCGCGTAGATCTCGAGCGTGCGCAGGACCGGGAATCCGTTGGTCGCCTGCTCGACCCGGGCCACGCGCCAGAAGCCGTCGCCGTAGATGTCCGCGTCGCCGCTGGTGTGGATCGCGTAGAGCTGCCCGGTCTCGCACTCCGTGATCAGCGAGAGGTTCTCGTTGGTGTTGTACGAACCGCCGGGCAAGAGCCGGTGATCGTTCCCGCCGAGGTGGGTCATCGCGCCGGACGTGTTCAACGCGCCCGAGTACCGCCAGAAGTGTGTCGACCTCGCGCCGGACTGGCCGCCGCCCGGGTTCGTGGAGGCGACGAGGTACTCGGACGGCCCGAGGCGCGCGAGCCCGAAGCCGCCGCCCGAAGTTCGGATCTCGCCGCTCGAATCCGTCCAGCTCGCGGTCGTCGCGGGCGCATCGATGTCGCGGATGCGGACGACGTCGGACTCGTTCACGCCGACGTAGTGCCCGAGCGCGTGCGCGCCGCTCGGGTGCCCTTCCCCGCCGAGTGACGTGATGATGTTCCTCAGGCGCGGGTACGGCGCGTAGCGCTCGAGCACGAACACCGACCCGAGCGTGTTGTCGCTGTAGCTCCCGGCGTACGGCTTCTGGATCGAGCCCGTGCGCACGAAGCCCTGGACGTGGTCGCCCGACGGGAACCACGTGCCGTCCTCGAACGCGTCGTTCGGCGTCCGGTTCGACGGCGCGTACGTGGTGAACCACGAGAACGTCCACTGCATCTCGACGTTCGTGCGCTTGCCGTACTGGAACATCGCGCGGAACTGCCCGCGCACGTCGAACGCACAGACGTTGCAGTCACGTTCGCCGCTCCCGCAGCTCGCGTCGCCGTGGAGCCGCCGCGCGAAGCCGCTCCACACCTCCTTCAGCGAGTTGATCACCGCGGGCGTCCCCGTCGGCGACACGGCCACGCGCACGCCGTAGCCGCCGATGTTCGTCCAGGAGCTCCCGCCGTTGTGACGATAGATCGTCCCGTTGGATCCGCCCGGGCCCTGGAGCAGGTACACGCTGCCGTCGGCGCCCACGTCGATGTCGCGCCCGGTGATGCCGCCGCGGTACGTCCACGTCGTCCCCACGCGCTCCCAGACGTGCCCGATGCCGTTCACGATCCACGGTTCGCCTTGGTGGTCGACGGTGATCTCCACGCCGCCGCCGCCAGGCACGTCGACGAACGTCGAGCCGTTCCACCTCGCCACCTGGCCGCTCGTGCGAATGATGAACACGGCGTCGCCGGTCGGGCTCGGCCCGATGTCGATCGCGGTGGCCGCCGCGCCCCACACGCGAACGAACGACGCGCCGTCGTAGCGCCAAACCTGGTCCGTGTTCGTGAGCACCCACGGGCGACCGCGGCCGTCGACCGCGACGCGGCGCGCGAGGATCCCCGGGAACACCGACCACCCGCCGTGGATCCAGGTGTAGATCGTGTTGTTCGAGCCCGGCCCGCTCGCCGCGCCGATCGCGAACACGTCGCCGTCGGAGCCGATGTCGAGATCGAGCATCCCGCCCGGGATGGGCGTGGGCTCGGGGTAGAGCCAGACCTGGGCTTCGGCGCGAGCCGACGCGAGCGCGAGGAGCGTGACGAGGAGGAGGCCGACGCCTCGACGGGATTGCATCGTCCGGTTGGAGACATCGCCGGAGCGAATCGCAACGAAAAAAACTACGCGATCGAGACCGTTCGTCCGGTCCGCACGGCCTCGAACAGCGCGTCGATCACCCGCGCGTTCGCGAGGGCGTCGGCGATCGGCCACTCGGGCGCCTCACGCCCCTCCGCGGCGCGCACGAACGCCTCGACCTGGAGCTGGTGGTTGTTCGCGCCCTCGACCGTCACGCGGTCCACCACCTCGCCGCCCTGCTCGATGCGGATCGACGCGGGCCCGTCGCCGGGGAGCCAGGGCCGCTCGACGACCGCGGTCGCCGCCGTCCCCGTGACGCGCGCGCCGCGGCGCTCGTCCTGCTCGATGCTCGCCTCGAACGACGCGAGCGCTCCGCTCGTCATCTCGAGCGTCCCCACGATCGTCGTGTCCACGTCCGCGCCGCGCGCCATCGCGCTCACGCGCGCGACTTCGGCGTCCGCCACCATGCGCGAGAAGTGGACGCAGTAGCACCCGACGTCCCGGAGCGCGCCGCCCCCGAGCGCCGCCGAGCCCGCGGTGAGGTCGCCCGGATCCAGCGGGAACGTGAAGTGGCTCTCGAGGGCAACGATCGATCCGAGCCGGCCGCCGTCGATCACGCGCCTCAGCGCGGCCCACTGCGGGTGGTGTCGATACATGAACGCCTCGGCGACGTGACGACCGGCGCGCGCCGCTGCGTCCGCGACGAGGAGCGCCTCGGCCGCGGTCATCGCGAGCGGCTTCTCGCAGAGCACGTGCTTGCCGGCGTCCAGCGCGCGCACGACCCATTCGGCGTGCAAGCGGTTCGGCAGCGGGACGTAGACGAAGTCGATATCGTCGCGCGCGAGCAACGCGTCGTACGAGGCCGCGACATCGGCGACGCCGTGCGCCTCGGCGAACGCGCGCCCGCGGGCCACGTCGCGGCTCGCTACCGCGACGACCTCGCCCGCTTCGGCGGATCGCGCGACGCCCCCGAGGAACGAAGACGTGATCCGCGCGGTCCCGAGGACGCCCCATCGCCGTGTCTTCGACACGGCGCGAGTGTCACTCGGCGGGCGTCGCCTGCACCAGCTTCGCGCCGGGCGGGAGGCCCAGCTTCCCCTGCATCAGGTGTTCGAGCGCAGCGCGACTGATGCCCTCTTCGAACACGACCTTCACGCCGAGCTTCGCCTCGAGCGCCTCGCCGCGCTTCGAGAGGATCTTCTGCGCGGTCTCGAACGCGCGCAGCTCCTTCACCGAGACGCGCCGCGGCGTCGCGTCGGCCGCCGCGCCCGCGACCGGCTTCACGCCGGCTTCGGTGAGCCCGTCCGTCATCTGCTGCGGCACCACGCGCCGCGCGACCATGCCGGTGATCCCGCGGTCGCTGATCCCCGCGCCCACCGCCTTCACGTCCTCATGCGACAGCCGCCCGTCCGCGCCGCCGAGTTTGTTCGGCGCGAGCATCGCGTGCATGAACTTCGCGGCCTTCATCTCCTCGTCCGACAGCGGCGGG
>JAUHYN010001437.1 GCA_030426505.1 bacterium
TGGCCCTGGACAACCGGGCGCTGGGGGTGGACAGCCAGCGGGATCGGCTCTTCGCCTTCACCCCCCGCGCCGGGCTGCTGCTGCGGCCGATCGAGGGCGTCGCGCTCAAGGCCAACGCCGGGCGCTACCTGCGGCCCCCCGACTTCTCGGAGCTCTTCGGCGACCGCGGGGCCATCGTGGGCAACGACGAGCTGAGGCCCGAGCGCGGCACCCAGTGGGACGTCGGCGCGCGGGGGGAGTGGGGCGGCGACCGGGCGAGCGTCGTCGACGAGGGGCGCGACGGGATCGAACCGCTCGAGGGGCGGTGGATGTTGCGTTTCGACGCGACCTCGCCGTCCGGTGCGTCGTCGAGCGTCGGCAGCGAGATCTTCCAGCTCGTGAGCATGAGCCCCTTCACGGACGAGATTGCGGCCGGGCAACGCCTCGTTCTGCGCGTCGCCTACAACCGGGTCGACCGCGACTTCACCACGGACCATCGCTTCACCACGCACCTGTGGGCCTACGAGGGATCGATCTTCCGCTTTTTCCCCGAACTCTACCGAGAGGAGACACCGGTCGCGGCCGAGACCGTTCACTTCGACAGCGATGACCACGCCGCGAGTTGGGAGGTGGTCGAGGCGTCCATCGTGGTCCCGCCCAACGCCGACTTCGTGATGGTCGGGATCGTCGCGGCGGAGGATAGCATCAACGACACCAACCTCCTGGAGTTCCACGGGCACTACGCCGACGACGTGTGCCTGCGTTGGGTCCCCTGACCTCAGCCGCCGAGCGCGCGCCACAGCGGCGCGAGGCGCGACGGCGGTGGCGGCGCGAACGGCGTGCTCGTCGACAACACCTCGCGGACCCGCGCCTCGTCGTCGCCGCACGCCGACAACACCTGCGGCAACGAGACCAGGCGACCGAGGCGCGCCAACGCGCGGCCGATGTCCTCGCCGGGGTGCGCGAGGTGCTGGACGCGGTACCAGTCGCGCACGCGGAACATCCGTGGCCGCGACGCGGCCGTCCCCCGGCGCGAGTCCCCGCCGTTCAGCGCGATCGCCGCGACGGCGAGCGTCACGCGCTGCTCGCGCGACAGCACGCCCACGAGTCGCGCGGCCGCTTCCGGGTACAGACGATCGCCGGCCGGGACGTCCAGTACGTACTCGCCGCGTGCGCGCGCGACGCCCTCCGCGAGGGACGAAGCGACGATCACCTCGGTCGACACCCCCGCCTGCGCCTCGGCCGACGCGAGCGTCACCGCCGACTCCGACGTCACGACGATCGCGACCTTCGCGACTTCGAACGTCTCCCCCGGCGCCTCGCGGCGACGCACGGGGATCTTGTTCCGCGTCATCTCGCGCGTGGTGAGCGCGTCCTCCTCGCGGACGACGGCGTCGGCGTGTTCCTGGTGGTGCGCGATCGCGTCGCGCTCCGCGATGAACCACGCGCCGAGCCGATAGAGCCGATACGCGAACTCGATGTCCTCGCCGCCCCAACGTTGGTACGACTCGTCGAAGAGCCCCGCGGCGAGCGCGTCGCGGCAACGGAACGCGAGGTTGCCGCTCGCTGCGTAGCGATAGCCGAACGGGTCGCGTCTAAGATCGAGCGTGCGGTCGTAGTGCGGGATGCGCCAGTCGAGCGTCGGGTCGTCCTCGAGGCGAATCGCGAACGGCGCGAGTCGGTCCGGGAGCGCGTCAACGATCTTGGGGTCCCGCAGGA
>JAUHYN010000330.1 GCA_030426505.1 bacterium
CGGGGAGCGCCTCGTGGATCGTGAGCGCCTCCATCGCGTAGCGGTTGTACTCCCTGAGGTAGCTCTCGCCGTCCGCGGTCCCCGCCTTCGGGACGCTGCTGATCCAGAACGACTTCTTCTGCTCCGGTTCGAACGCCGGCGCGGGGTTGAAGAACGCGACGGCGAGCCCGTCGAGGAACGGCGGCGTGGGTTCGATCGCGAAGTTGTCGTCCTTCGGTGGCAGCGGCATGAACTTCGACGCCTCGAGGAACGCGCGCACCGAGGTCGCCGTCTGCTCCACGTCCGCGAAGAACGTCTCGGCCGTGCCGTGGTCCTTCGAGGCCTCCGCGATCACGCGCCCGACCACGTGATTGATCCGCGCGTCGCCGAGCATCTCGAGGTACGTGCGATCGTCCGGGAACTTCGCCCGAAAGATCGGCAGCGCGACGTCGTACATCTCGAGCCGCGCGAGCTCGAGCCCGCGCTCCGCGGCACGGTAGAGGTCGTCGCTCGACATCTGCGCGCCGAGGGTGTGCAGCAGCTTCTTCTCCCAGGTCGACCGCCCGAGGCGGTAGTCGCCGTCGGAGCGCTCGAGGAGCTCGCCCTCGAGGAAGGCCTGGAAGTCGTCCAGCGCGGCGAGCGCGGCGGGCAGGGCGGCCTCGAACTTCGCGCGCGCCTCGGGGTGGTCGGCGAATAGCCGCGGTACCGTCTCCTCGAGCATCTTCTTGTTGCCCGGGTTCTGCTGGATCACGAACTGCGTGAACACCTGGGGCGGGCGCTTGAGCTTCGCCTTCGCGATCGCGACGAAGCGCGGGAGCGCCTTCGTGCGCGAGACGATCGCGTCGAGCCGCGCCGGGATCTCGGCCGGATCGGACGGAGGGAGCGTGAGGTAGTAGAAGCCGGCGCCGATCACCTCGTTGTACAGCTGCACGTCCCACTCGAAGGGGCGCACCTCGCGGATCATGAAGAGGTCGTCCTCGATCCGGGCGGCGATCAGCTCGTGGTCGATCGCCCACGGGAGGCTCAGCTTGCTCCGGTCGATCCCGCGCAGTTCCCGGGCGAAGGACTCGTAGGCGCGGATCGCGCGGCGGATGCCGCCCTCGGAGTAGTCGGGGAGGCGACCGTCCCACTTGTGATAGCCGAGGTACGTGGCCGTGATCGGGTCCTGCTCGAGCGACTGATCCAAGAAGCGCTCGGCGAGCATCGCCATGCGGCGGTCGGCCTCGGACGCGAGCGGGGGGCCGTCGAACGCCGATGGGGGTTTGGCGCTCGCGCAGGCGAAGACGAGCGCGAACCCGCACGCGACGACGGGGAGGGCGGACGAAAAGCGCCGCGACATCGGCGGAGCATAGCAGAGCGGGAATAAGCGTTCAGCGTTCGTGGCTTGGGTCATGGGAGCGGAACCCGGGTGGTTGCGGTAGAGTCGTATCGAGAGTCGATGTCCTCCGTCCTTCGACGCCTGCGGCGCTTCCGCGAGTGGCTGGTCCTGACGAACCTCGGCGCGGTGATCCTGGCCGTGGCGCTCGTCGCGTACTTCCTCTTCGGCCTGCCGCGCGCGGACTACGCCGTACAGATCGTCGCGGCCGTCGCGATCGCGCTCGTGGTCGGTGCGCTGATCGTCGTGGTGGTCGGCGCGCTCCTCACGCACCTCGCGCTGAAGCCCTCCGGCGAGGAGGCCCCGCCGATCTACTTCGAGGCGGTGAGCGGCTTCGCGACCGCGCTGTCGCTGCCGGCGCGTCGGTGGTTCCCGCTCCTCGAGGTGGAGTGGACCTGGGAGACGCCCGAGGGCGTGACCGTGACCAGCGCCCAGGTCGAGGGCACGCGGATGGAGAACGTGGAGAGCGCGTCGCGCACGCACGCGCGGCGGATCCGGCGGCGCTTCGTGATCGAGGACGGCTTCGGGCTCGCGAGGATCGTCCTGCGCCGCGAGGAGGCCCGCGAGATCACCGTCGTGCCGTGGGTCGGTCAGCTCAATCGCTCGCCGCTGTTGCGCTCCCTCGCGAGCGGGGACGATCGCCCGCACCCGCGCGGCGCGCTCGAAGGCGACCGCGTGGACATGCGCCGCTACGTCCCCGGGGATCCGCTGCGGCTCGCGCTGTGGAAGGTCTACGCGCGGACGCGGGTGCTGATGGTCCGCACGCCCGAGCGCGCGATCGCGCCGGCGATCCGCGTGGCCGCGTACCTCGTGGCCGCGCGCGGCGACGAAGCCCCCGCGGCCGCGGCGCGCGTCGCGGTGGAGGGCGGCCTCCTCGGGGAGCGCTGGGTGTTCGGCGCGGACGGCGGTGAGCGCCTCGCGGAGAACCGCGACGAGGCGCTCGCGCAGATCGTCGACTCGCGTCGCCTGCGCGACGACGAAGCGCTCGGAAACGGCGGAGGCCTCGTGCCGTTCCTCGCGGCGGCGTCCGAGAGCGAGCCGGCGCGCGCGGTGATCTTCGTCCCGGCGATCGGCGGCGCGTGGGTGGAGCAGGTCGCCGCGGCGGTCGCGCGCCACCCGGGACACACCAGCGTGGTGATCGTCGCGGACGGCGTGCTCGACGGCGCGAAGCCGCGCCCCGTGCTCGATCGGATCGTGCGCGTCCCCGATGACCCGGATCCATCCGAGGAGAACGTGGCGACGGCGGAGGGGATCGCTTCGATCGCGCTGCGCCTCGCGCGCGCGGGCGCCGAGGTCGGCGCGCTGAACCGCGTGACGGGCCGGACCATCCCGCTCGGCCTCGGGACGATGGCGGCCGCAGAACGGAGCGTGGCGTGACGCTCACCCCGGTCCGCATGACGTCGCGATCGACGGAGCTCTTCCACGGGCTGCTGCTCGCCACGGCGTTCGTGGTCTGCGCGAACACGATCGCGCTGGTGCCCGGCCTCGTCGCGGGGAGCGTCGGCGCGGTGTTCGGGACGCTGCTCGCGTCGTGGATGCTGAGGCAGCGCTACCGCACCTGGGTGATCCTGGCGGTCGGCGTCGGCATCATCGCCGGCGGCGCGCTGGTCACTTCGCTGTTCCTCGGGTCGCCTTCGATCGCGAAGGCGGCGTCGCCGACGCTCGCGCTGCGGATCGGCGAAGTGCTCCGCTGGGGCACGCTCACGTGGGGCCTCGCGACCGCGCTGCGCGCGGCGGCCGTACGGTTCCGCGCGGCGCTCGCGATCGAGGGCTCGATCGTGGTGCTCGCCGTGGTCACGACGATCGCGGCGCACCGCGACGGCATGATCGCGCGCCCCCTCGAGATCTCCGACTGGTTCTGGCGGCAGGGGATCGATCCGGTGATCGCGTTCCTCGGGGTGGGGCTCCTCGGCGCGATGCTGCTCGCCGGCGTGCTCGCGTACGGGCGCTCGAAGAAGCGCACCGTGGTGCAGCTCGCGCTGGTGCTGCTGCTCGGCTTCTTCCTCGCGTCGCGCATCCACAGCGCGGACACCGAGGCCGTCCAGAAGAACGCCGTCGGCCAGAAGCTCGAGAAGGAGAAGGACGACAAACGCGACGGCTCGGGCGGCGGTAGCGGCACCGGCGACAACAAGAACGACCAGAAGGAGGACGACCTCCCGCAGGGCGGCGAACAGGAGAAGAACAAGCCCGCGGCGATCGTCGTGTTCCACCGCGACGTGCGGCCGTCGAGCGGCATCTTCTACTTCCGCCACGGCGCGTTCTCGCAGTTCAACGGCGCGCGGCTGATCGAGTCGACGCTCGCGGGCGTCGGCGAGGACGCGCGCCACGACTTCCCGTTCGAGACGCGCCCGGTGCCGGGCGTCCACAACGACGGCGACGGCCGCACCGAGGTCGCGACGGACGTCGCGCTGCTCTCGCCGCACAGCCGGATGTTCGCGCTGACGGACGCGACCGAGGTCGCGCCGATGCCGAACCCGGAGCCCGCGCGCTTCCGGCGCGCGTACCGAGCCGTGTCGCAGGTGGTGACGGACGACTACGAGTCGTTCATCGGCATGTCGCCCGGCTCTTCCGAGTGGAGCGACGCGCTGTGGGAGCACTACACCGAGGCCCCGCCCGACGCGCGCTACCACGACCTCGCGCGGAAGCTGCAGTCCGACCTCCGCCCCGACCTCAAGACGGACCCGCTCGCGTTGGCGTTCGTGGTGAAGCGCTACCTCGAGACGAACGCGACGTACTCGTTCAAGAACAAGTACGCCGGCTCGGACGATCCGACGGCGGACTTCCTCTTCTCCGAGGACATGCGCGGCTACTGCGTCCACCTCGCGCACGCCGAGGCGTACCTCGTGAGAGCGCTCGGGATCCCGGCGCGGGTGTCGGCGGGCTACGCGGTGCCGGCGGAGAACCTGGCGGGCGGATCCGCGCTGCTGATCAAGAGCGGCGACGCGCACGCGTGGGCGGAGATCTACCTGGAGGGGATCGGGTGGGTGCCGATCGAGGTGACGCCCGAGAAGACCGACGTCGAGCCCACGCCGTTCGAGGAGAAGGACCTGCAACAGCTCCTCGGCGAGATGGCGCGCAAGGAGGGGCGAACGGAGCGCGCGGCGTACGAGGGGCCGAAGCTCGGTGAGCTGCTCGCGAAGGTGTGGTCCGCGGTCCCGTGGTTGCTCCTCGCCGTCGTCGCGCTCGCGTACGCGATCAAGATCTGGCGACTGCTCGCGCCGGCGCTCGCGTCGGAGAAGAAGAAGGCCCGCCTCGCGTACCGCGCGGCGCTCGACCGCTGCTCGGCGGCCGGCCACATCCGCCGCCGCGGCGAGCCCCCCGAGCGCTTCGCGCAGCGCATCGCCGATGTCGCGCCGAGCCTGGATCCGCTCACGGGCGTTCACGTCGGGACGGCGCTCGGATCGCGCGCGCCGCTCGCGGCCGGGAAGGGCCGCAGCGCGCCTTCGCTGTCGTCGGACGTCGGCCGCGAGGTCCGGCAGTCGACGCGCTGGTGGCGCTGGTTGCTCGGCGGACTGAACCCCATCGCGTGGTGGTGGTCGCGGTGAACGACCCTATGATCTTGGAGACTGAAATGACACCGCTACAGACGGCGCCGGTCGCGGCGCAGACCTTCGGACTCGACGCGTGCCACGAGGTGGCGCGGCGGCTCTTCGACCGCGTGCGCTCCGCCGTGCGCGGGCGCGACGACGTCATCGAGCTCGTCCTCAACGCGCTCTTCGCCGACGGTCACATCCTGCTCGAGGACTTCCCGGGCTCCGGCAAGACGACGCTCGCGAAGACGCTCGGCGAGGCGATCGTCGACACGCGCTCGGAAGAGGAGCGCGGCGTGATCGAGTCGTTCCGGCGCATCCAGTTCACGCCGGACCTGCTCCCTTCGGACGTCATGGGCACGACGATCTTCGAGCCCAACTCCGGCACGTTCACGTTCCGCCCCGGGCCGGTGTTCGCGCACGTGGTGTTGGCGGACGAGATCAACCGCACCTCGCCGAAGGTGCAGTCGGCGATGCTGGAGGCGATGGCGGAGAAGCAGGTCACGGTCGACAACCGGACGCGCCGCCTCGACGAGCTGTTCTTCGTCATCGCGACGCAGAACCCGCTCGACCTCGCGGGGACGTATCCGCTCCCGGTCGCGCAACTCGATCGCTTCCTCTTCAAGATCCGCATGACCCACATCGACCGCGGCTCCGAGCTCGACGTCCTGCGCAGCATGGCCGAGCGCAAGGCCGGCGCGCCGCGCGCGATGCCGCCGGTGAGTCGGGACGAGATCATCCGCGCGCGCGCCACGATCGAAGAGCGCGTGCGCGTCCACCCGCTGATCCAGGAGGCGCTCGTCGACATCGCGACCACGATCCGCGACGACCGCCGCGTGCTGCAGGGCGTCTCCACGCGCTCGCTCGTGCTCGCCGTCCCCGCGCTGCAGACGCGCGCGATGTTGTACGGGCGCGACTACGTGAGCTCCGAGGATCTCGCCGCGCTGTTGCCGCACGTGTTCGGGCACCGCGTCGAGCTCGGCGCGGGCGGCGCCGACGTCCACGAGGTCGTGCAGGCCGCGATGGCGGGTCCGCTCGAGAAGGTCGCGCGCGTCACGTTGAAAGGGGAGGTGTGAGGGGCGCGGTCGCCATACTCGCGCTGCTCGTCGGGCAGACGCCGTTGTCGGAGTCGTCGGCGCCCGAAGTGGAGCCGACGCCGAAGCCGATCGCGAAGAAGCACATCCCCGACTACGAGACGGACTGCCGCGGCTCCGATCTGTTCGGCGGGACGGACCTCGAGCTCGGGGCGTTCTGCGCCGCGCAGAAGATGGAGTACGTCACCGCGCGCACGCTCGCGAACGAGGTGTTGAACCGCGACGTCGACTCGATCCGCGGGCACTACGTGATGGGCGTGGCGCAGCACCTCGGCGAAGGGAACCTGCCGAAGGCGTTGTTCCACCTCGGCCGCGCGGAGAGCGTGTTCATTGCGCGGTACGGCGAGCGCCCGGCGCTGGACAGCACGCCGTGGCGCGTCTTCCACCGGACGATGAGCGAGCTGATCTACGTCCACGGCGAGATGGATCACCACGAGCTCAAGATCGAGTACGTGGATCGGCTCGAGCGGCGCCTCGAGATCGACTACGAGCCGCTCAAGGCGTGGCCGCTCCTCAAGCTCGGTCGATACGAGGAGGCCATGGCGATCGCGGAGCGCGCCGCGAATCACAAGGAGCCTTGGTACCGCGCCGTGGGCCTGACCGCGCTGTGTGCGATTTCGAGTGAGCAGCGGAAGCGCCAGGAGGCGTACGAGGCCTGCACCGCCGCCGCGCAGCGCGTGACGCGGTCGGAGCGCGACGGCGCGATCGAGCTGTCGAACGCGGGGGCGGCGGCGGAGGAGATGTTCCGGTTCGACGAGGCGGAGCGCTACTTCCTCGACTCCGCGCGGCGCCCGCCAGAGGGCTCGGTGAACCCGTGGGGCCGGCTCGTCCGGCTGTACCTGCGGCAGGGGCGCTTCGCGGAGGCGGTCTCGGCGTGGCGGAAGATGCGCAGCTATCGCGCGTCGCGGCCGGGGTCGTACCTCGATCAGCAGGACCAGTCGGAGGCGGACCTGATCGGCGCCTCGGTGTTGTTGATCGCGGGGAAGCCGGAGGAGGCGGAGCGCATCACGGCGCGCACGGTGCATCGGCCGGATCGGCAGGGCACGTCGAGCGCGGCCACCGAGCAGAACGAGGGCGGCGCGGCGATCACGGATCGCGTCGCGAAGCTCACGCTCGCGCGCAGGATGGAGGAGGACGCCGCGGCGTCCGAGTGGCGCGAGGCCCTGTCGCTGAGGATCGACGCGATGGTGTTGCGGCTCGAGGCGTGGGTCATCACGCGGACGGCGGCGGAGGTGCTCGCGGATCGCGATCGGTTGATCACTTCGCTGCGGCCGGAGGTGCCGGGCTCGCTCGAGATGCCGGTGTGGCTCGACGCGGAGGTGATCGAGATCGTCGGGCCGGGCGTGGCCGAGGCCGCGCTCGCGGAGGCGCGCGCGGAAGAGACGCTCGACGCGCGCTTCGCGGAGCAGATCTTCTTGTCGCTGGAGGCCGAGGCGGCGTTCCGTCGCGGCGACGACGCCGACGCCATCCGGATCGCGCGACAGGCGCTCGACGCGCTGCCGCCGTCGGAGGCGCTGTTGCGCGCGCGCGTCGCCGCGATTGCGCAGGCGGCGGCGCGTGAGGAGCGCGCCTACGAGGACGCGTTGGGTTTCCTCCGCGTGGTGCTGTCGACCGACCCGCAGGTGATCCGCCGGCTCGGGATGACGCTCCCGGTGCGGCTCGTGCCGGGCGACGAGTCGGCCGAGGTCGCCGCGGCGATCGATCGCCTCGAGGACTCGCCGCTCCTCGAGGAGGTCGACTGGGGCTTCTGGCTGCGCGTCCACGCCTCGCACGTCGAGCTCGTCGCGCCGGACGGCAGCGCGCTGGGCGTGGTGCCGATCCCGGCCGGGCGCAACGACACCCCGGACGCGGTCGGGCGCCGGATCGCCAAGGAGGTCCAGCGCGAGCTGCTCGTCCCCAACGTGGACATCACACAGGCCGACATCCGCTCGCTCGACGGATCGCTGGGCACGGGCGGCAAGGCCACGGAGCGCGTGGACGGCATCCTCGACGAGGCCGAGTGAGGCCCGGGCCATAACGGGCCCTCGCTTCGCGAGGCACCTTGGCACAGTCTTCGGACCGACCGCTTCGCGCTCGGCCTCATCCTAGACCCTATGGAGTGACCGGCCCGCGATCGTAGCGCCGTACACTGACGGCCTCACAAAGATCGCGGGTTACCGCCT
>JAUHYN010000331.1 GCA_030426505.1 bacterium
CGCGCGACAACCTGCGGCAGGCGACGATCGACCAGCTCGCGGTGATCGACGCGATCCGTGAGGCCTCGATGACCGGCGGGCCGCTCGAGCGGCTGGACGGCACGAACATCGGCTACATCGGTCAGTCGCTCGGCGCGATCACCGGCGGTAACCTCGCGGCGTACGCGGACGGCCTCAACGCTTCGGTGTTGAACGTCGGCGGCGGCGACTGGGTCACGATCCTCGAGAACACCGTGCCGCAGATCTCGGGCCCGCTGTTCGCGGGCCTCGCCCGCGCGGGCGTCTGCATGCTGGTCAACCCGCAGAACCCCGGTGAGGGCTGCGTGGAGACGCCGGCGTACGTCGAGTTCCTCTCGACGCTCCGCTGGATCCTCGAGCCGGCCGATCCGGTGCCGCTGTCGCAGGCGCTGCCGATGGGCGTCGGCCCCGAGAACGTCCTGATCCAGATGGCGACGGACGACCCGGTGGTCCCGAACGCGGCGACCGCGCTCCTCGCGGCGGCCTACGGGCTCGCCACGCTCGACCCGGCGACCGGCATGGCCACGCCGACGTCCGAGCGGTTCCAGATCTACGACTTCACGGCGCTCCCTCAGTCCCGGATCGGCAGCGGCTGCCACGGCTGGATCCTCCAGCCGAGCTGCGGCGCTCTGGACATGAGCGGAGACCTCGATGTCGCGGACGCGCTCTGCAACTCGATTGGCGCGCAGCTCCAGGCGGGCGAGTTCATCCTCAACCAGATGACGGTCGCCGACCAACGCCCCGCTGCGGTCTCGGGCATCCCTTGCCCTTAGGTGGATGACAGGAAGGTGGAGCAGAAAATGAGCAAGTTGAAGATGATGCCCTGGGCCGCGACATGCGCGGCCACCCTCGTCGCCGCTCCGGCGTTCGGCGCCGGGTTCCAGGTCAACGAACACTCCGCGAAGAACACGGGTCGCGCGAGCTCGGTGACCGCCACCGTCGACGACCCGTCCGCGATCTTCCACAACCCCGCCGGTCTCACGCAGACCGAGGGGACGGAGTTCCAGGGCGGCGTCACGTTCATCATCCCGCGCGGGACGTACAACGGCCCCGGCAACGACGCGTCGGCGGACCCGGTCACGCAGAGCACGACCAGCCCGGTCGTGCCGGTGCCGAACGCCTACGTGTCGCGCGCGCTGTCGTCGAAGGCCTTCGTGGGCTTCGGCTTCTACGCGCCGTACGGCCTCGGGATCGCGTGGGCGGAACCGGATCAGTTCGTGGGCCGCACGGTCGCGACCGAGCTGAGCCTGCGTACGTTCTTCCTGACCCCGTCGATCGCGCTGAAGCTGTCGGACATGGTGAGCGTCGCGGTCGGCGTCTCGCTCGTCCCGGCGACGGTCTACCTGAAGCGGACCCTCGGCGCGACGGACAACGGCCAGGTGCTGTTTCCCACGCCGCGCTATTCGAAGGAGGGCACGGTCGAGATCGCGGGTAGCGCGTTCGGCGTCGGCGCGAACGCGGGCGTTCAGCTCACGCTGATCGACCACCTGAAGATCGGCCTGGCGCTGCGCTCGGCGGTCGACCTGTCGTTCTCGGGGAACGCGAACTTCGACCTGCCCGAGGAGGCGGCGCCGGAGATCAAGGCGAACTTCCCGGACCAGGGCGGCTCGGCGAACCTCACCCTCCCCCACTCGATCTCCTTCGGCGTGGGCTGGGTGCAGGACGCGCTCACGATCGAAGCGTCGACGCAGGTCACGCTGTGGAACAGCTACGACGAGCTGCGGCTCAACTTCGAGACCGGCCGCCCCACGCCGTCGTCGGCGTCGCCGCGCGACTGGACGGTGGTCCCGATGTTCCGCCTCGGCGGGCAGTACACGATCGACGACCTCGCGATCCGCGCGGGCCTCGCGTACGACATCTCGCCGGTGCCGGACGAGACCGTCGACCCGACGCTGCCCGACAACGACCGCTTCATCTTCTCGGCCGGCGTCGGTTACGACCTCGGCGTGGTGCGCTTCGACCTCGCGTACATGGGGCTGATCGTCGCGGGTCGCGACGTGCCGGCCGGCGTGAACGTGAACTTCGCGCGCGAGGCGGCGAGCACCTACGAAGGCGGCCTGGTCCACGTCATCTCGACGTCGATCGGCGTGCAGATCTGATGCGGTAGAACGCGTCCGATTTCGCCGTCGGAGGACCAGCGGGCGCGGGAGGTCAACGAACCATGAAACGTCCCAACCAGCAGAGGCTCTTCGGACTCATCGTCGGTTTGACCGGCCTCCTCGCTCCCCTCTCCTTCGTGGCCTGCAGTGGCGGCGGAGACGACGACGACGATGCGCCGCCGCCGCCTCCGCCCCCGATCACGAACCTGAAGATCGACGCGTCGGACCCGTGTACCAGCGACGTCCCGACGCCCACCGATCTGTTCACGAACGACGACGGGACCTCGGAGCGCGGCGAGTGCCCGCTCCCGTCGGATCCGCTCGAGGCCGCGATGGCCGACGCGTTCAGGAACATGGGCGCGGCGACCGACGCCGTGGTCCGCATCCCCGTGAACGGCTCGCTCGACGCGCTGTCGCTGTCGTCGACCGTCACGTTCTCGCTCACCGGCAACGCGACCGGCGGCCCGCCGCCGATCGTGATGATCGCGCAGGCGGCGACGGGCACCGTGGTGAGCTGGAGCGTCGTCCGCGGCGACGTCCGTTACAGCGACCCGGCCATCACGTTCACCCCGCGCGAGACGCTCGAAGAGGGCGCCTACCACGTCCTCGTCACGACCAACGCGATGCGCGACGCCGAGGCGATGCCCGGCCGCGTGCAGACCACGCCGGCGTTCAAGCTCCTGACCGGCACCGACACGATCGAAGCAGGCGCGATCGAGGGCCTCGACGCCGCGACCGCCGCGCGCCTCGAGCGTGAGCGTCAGCGCCTCGCGCCGGCGCTCGATCTCCTCGAGGCCGGCTCGCCGCCGATCCTCCGGGACAGCATCACGTCGGTGCAGGGCTTCACGACCGACCCGGGCTACGCGCGGTTCCAGCGGCTCGTGCAGCTGTACTACGACGCGATCGACGCCGGCACGTACATGACCGGCACGACGCACGCGACCGTGCCGCGCGAGGACGTCTTCCTCGGGACGCCGGCCGACTACCCGAACGTCGCCGAGGTCCACTACGGGACGGTGACCACGCCGCGCCTCCTCGGCGACGACGGCCGCCTGCGCCCCAACTGGCACACGGACGCCGAGACGATCGAGATCCCGTTCTCGTTCTCGGTGCCCACCGGCCAGAACCGTTACCCCGTCATCCTCTTCACGCCAGGCTACGGCCGCGGGCGGATCGACGTGCGCAGCCTCGCCCAGGAGGCGGCCGAGGTCGGCGCGGCGGCCGTGATGGTCGTCGAGATGCGCTGCCACGGCGGGCGCTCGCCCGAGCTCGACGGCATCTGCGGCGAGAACCGCACGCCGGCCGAGGTCGACGCGCTCCTCGACGCGATGCCGAACAACGGCAACGCCCAGATCCAGGGCGCCGACGGCATCCCGGACGACAGCGGCCAGGGCTACTTCCCCGGCGACGCGGTCGCGCTCCGCGACTCGCAGATGGCGGCGGCGATCGAGCTCTTGCACGTGATCCGCACCCTGCGGAACGCGGCGAACTTCCAGGGCCTGCAGCCGAACGCGGGGCAGATCCACATGATCGCGCACGGCCACACGGTGCCCGCCGCGCTCCTCGCGCTCGCGGAGACCGAGTACCCGACCACGAACCTCACGCTGTCGATGCCCGCGGGCGGCGCCGACTACGCCAGCCTGATCCTCGAGGGCCCGAACGCGCTCGAGGAGGCCTGGGCCCAGTCGCTGCCGCACGGCCTGACCCCGGCCCAGGGCAGCGCGTACCTCGACTTCGCCGAGACCTCGCTGTTCCGCGCGATCGATCTGTCGGTCGCGGGTCCGCGCGCCGCGGACCGCCTCCGGATCGGCAGCAACCTGCGCCGCGGGCTGCTCTCGCACGGCGCGGTCCCGCAGTACGTGTCGATGGCGTCGCGCATGGCGCTCATCCAGGCGCTGGGGCTCCCGTCGAACCGCGTGAGCGGTCACAACCCGCAGTGTGACGACTTCTTCCTCTTCCCCTGCCGCCTCGGAGACAACCCGGTCTGGCAGGAAGAGGCCCGACGTCAGATGATCGTGTTCGTGAACTCCGGCGGCAACACGGTGACCACGCCCGCGCAGTGACCGCGCGTGTCCTCATCGCTGGGCTCGTCCTCGCGTTCGTCGCCGCGTGCAGCGGCGACGACGACGGCGGCCCCATGCTCCCGCCCGACGGCAACGTGATCGTCGGCGAGGATCTCGACGGTGGGCGCCGCGACGCGGGCCCGCCGCGCGACGCGGGTCCGTTCGACGGCGGCACCCGCGACGGCGGCGCTTCGGACGGCGGCGACGTGGACGGGGGTGACCGCGACGGCGGAGGCGCCGACCGGGACGGCGGCACCCGCGACGGCGGCGACCTCTGCGACGTCACCGCGGTCGCCTCACTGTCGGCCGCCGACGCCGTCGCAGAGGCGGCGGCGCGCGACGGAACGATCGTCGAAGTCGTCGGCACCGCGACCCACACGCCCTACGCCTGCACCGACCAGCCGTGTCCCAAGGAGGACCCGTGCTGCAACACGTGTACGGCCAACATCGTCGTCGATGGCGTCCTCCGGCTCGCCGCGGACCCCTGCTACGGGCCGCGCGTGGGGTGCTCCGGCACCGAGTGCGTCCAGTCTTGCCAGCCCGCGCTGCTCGGCGTGCCCGACCGCTTCGTCGGCCGGCTCGTCGACGGTACGCCGCCGCGCCTCGAACTGTTCGAGGTGGCGCCGCCGTGAGGGCCGGTTGGATCGCGGCGGCGTGTGTCGGCCTGCTGGGCTGTGAGTCGCTCGATCCGCGCCCCCCGGGCGAGCGCCCGACGATCCTGATCGACATCCCCGTCGACGGCGACACCGTCGAGGTGAACGCGCCCTTCCGCCTGACGGGCGTGGTGCGCGCGCCGGCGGGCGGCACGCTGCGCGATGTCCGCGTCGTGCTCTCCGGCGCGGCCGACGAGGAGCGGACCATCTCACTCGAGGGCCGCAACGCCGAGCTCGACGAGGAGTTCACGGTCGCGCGCGACAGCCTCCCCGGCGTCGACGGCCGGCCGATCGATCTCGTCGTCGTCGCGACGGCGGTCGTCGGCGCGCAGATCATCGACAGCGCGCCGGTCGGGCGGACGCTGGTGCTGGTGGACCGCAGCGCGCCCCAGGTCACGGTGCGCCTCACCCCCGGCCTCGGACCGGGCGAAGGCTTCGACGAACGCTACGCCGCGGGCGCGCCGTTCGTGGTCGAGGTCGACGCCGAGGATCGCATCGGCGGCGTCGCGCGGATCGAGCTCGACGCCCCCGCGCACCTCGGCGGCGCGCGGGTCGAGCGCTTCGGCGGCGAGCGGCGTGTCTCGAGCGCCTTCGCGTTCGCGCCTGCTTCGCGCGACGACATCACGTTGGTCGTCCGCGTGGGGGACATCGCGCAGACGCCGAACAGCACCGGGCAGACGATACGCATCCGGGTCGGCGACGGCCCGATCGACGAGGCGCCGCCCGAGGTCGAGTTCCGAGCGCCCCTGATCCTCGCGTGCGGGCAGACCTCGACGGTCGGCCTCGTGGCGAGCGACGCGGGGGTCGGCGTCGATCGCGTCGTGCTCACGGCGCCGCAGTCGGAGGCGACCTACTTCGCGCCCTCCCCCCGCGGGACCTACGCGGTGACCGCGACGGTCGTCGCGCCGCGCTCCGGGACGTTCGCGGTGTCCGCGTTCGCCGTCGACGCGGTCGGTAACACGAGCAGCACGACCGAGGCGCTCTACACGATCGCCGACACCCTCGCGCCGAACCTCGACCGCGCCGACGTGCTCGGTCCGCTGGTCCCGGGCGAAGCGCTCGAGGTCGGCGTCACGGCGATCGACGCCTGCACGGACCTCGACGTCTTCGCGATCGACTTCACCGACGACCGCGGCGTCACGCGCCCGGGGACGGTGGCCCTCGGCGCCCCCTCGATCGACGCGACAGTGTTCGTCCCCGTCCCGGCGGACCTCTGTACGCTCGGCCCGCTCGGCCTCTCGGCGCGGGTCCGCGACGCGAGTGGGCTCACGTCGCGCCCGCTCACGAGCGTCGCGACGGCGGAGGACCACGCGGCGCCGTCGGTCCAGATCAACACGCTCGTCCCGAGCGGAGGACTCGAGCCGGGCGACTTGCTCGCGGCGGACGTCGTGCTCGCCGACCCGCAGTCCGGCGTGCGGACGGCGACGATCACGGTGCGCGGACAGGGCCTCGCGATCGCGACGCCGCTCGCGACCCAGACGGTGACGTTCTCGGTCGCGGACTGCGACGATGTCGCGCCCGAGGTGGTCCCGGTGCGCGTCGCGATCCCGCCGGACATTCGTTTCAATGGACCGACCGCGAACCTCGTCATCGAGGTCGTCGTGGAGGACGGCGTCGGGCTGCGTACGACTGGCCGGGCGACGGTCCCCCTCTCCTCGTCGTTGCCCCCCGACGTCGCGTTCGTGTCACCGCCGGAGGGTGTCCACCTCGCGGCGGGCGTGACCGAGACGGTGGAGGTCTTCGTGGCCGACGCGAGCCACGCGGTCGACACGCTGAGCCTCACGGTCGTGGGGCCCGCGCTGATCGGTACGCCCGGCGCCGCGAGCTCGACGGTCGCCGTCTTCGCGGCCTCCGCGACGGTGGCGTTCTCGGTCACCGTCGATCCGGCGGCGCCATTGAACGCGCCGATCCAGTTGATCGCGACGGCGTACGACAGCGCGACGCCGCCGGCCTCCGCGCAGGCGCGCCGAACGCTCCGGACGTGTGGTCCCGTAGCGCTCGGACAGATCGCGCCGCCGCTCGGACCGCTCACCGCGGATCGGATCGTGACGCTGACCGGCGCGGGGTTCGGGCCGCAGATGGTCGCGCGAATCGGTGGCCTCGCGCTCTCCGACCTGACGGTGGCCAGCGCGACGATCGCGACCGGTCGGCTCCCGGCCGGCGCGCTCCCCGCCGGCGTTGCGGACGTCTCGGTCAACCTCGCCTGCGGCGGTACACCGTTCACCGCCACGCTCGGCGCCGGCTACCGCGTCGTCGCGCCGCCGGTCGTCGCGCTGCTGCAGCCCCGGGCCGGGATCAGCGGCAACTCCAACGACGAGCTTCCGCTCGCGATGACGGCGCTCGCCGACGACGTGCCGTTGAGTGAGGTGTCGGTCGGCTCCGAGGCCTCGGTCACGCGGTTCGCGACGACGGAGACGTTCGAGGTGCTCGACGCCCTCCTCACGTACCCGGACGACTACGCGTCGCTCACGATCACGGCGTCCGCGACGGACAGCCTCGGACAGACGACGGGCTTCGCGCGGAACGTCTCGGTGTTCCCGCGGCAGTCGGTCGGGCTCGAGCTCCGCACGACGTCGGCGACGATCGCGACCGGCGAGATCGTCGACCTGCGCGCGCTGCGGTCGATGAGCGACGGCATCCTCTTCGACAGCAGCGTGAGCACGCAGCTCGCGGTCACCGTCACGCCGACGGTCGCGAGCGTGCCGACCCCGGGGCGGCTGTTGGGCCTCGCGCCGGGCGTCGCTCGGATCAGCGCGACCTACGGCACGGTCGGCGCGGTCTCGGCGACCGCGCGGGTACGCGTGGTGGACGAGGCGCTGATCTTCGGCCACCCGCCACTGATCCTCGCGCACCCCGCCGGCGCGCCCGCGGGCGTCGAGCTGTGGCACCTCGCCAACGGCGGCCGCACCGAAGTCAGCGGCGCCGTCACCCTCGCCTCCGACGACCCGAGCGTGGTGACGGTGAGCGGCGGCGCGCTCGTCGCGACCGGCGTCGGCGACGCGACGATTACCGCCACGCTCGTCGCGACCCCGACCATCACCGCCACCCTCCCGGTGCGCGTGCGCGCCCGGCTCGATATCGCGGCCGGCGAGACCTTCGCGCTGCCGCCGGGCCAGTCCTTCAGCGGCGGCGTGATCGCCGGGCGCTTGGAGGCGCTGAGGCTCGTGGGCGACACGGGTGCGTTCGTCGTCGCCGGGTCGGGCACGCTCGAGATCGCGGGGACGTTCCTCGCGCGCGGCGGCGACGCGCGCCTCGCCGCGGGCGGCCGCGGCGGCGCAGACGCGGGCGGCGGCGGCGCGGGCCTCG
>JAUHYN010001438.1 GCA_030426505.1 bacterium
TGGCGGCGATGTCCGCGATCGAGGGCGTCTCGTCCTCGGTCGGGATCTCGATCGTCATCGTCCGCGGCCCGGTGGTGAACCCAGGCCCGTCCGGCGGCGGAGGCGGAGGCGGCGGCGGCCGGTTCTTGTTCTTCTGCTTGTGCTTGTTCTTGTGCTTCCGCGGCGGCGGCGGCGGCGGAGGGGGTGGTGGCGGTTCCCCGGCGTCGCGGATCGGCTCCACGCCGACGTCCGGCGGGCCGGCGTCACGCGGCGCCTCCACGACCTCGACGCGCCGGCCTCCGTCGCGCGCCTGCTGCATCATCGCGACCACCGACGCATCGCGGATCGGCGCGACCTCGTTGTTGTCCCCGCGCATCACCGCCCAGGCGCCGATCCCGATCGCGGCGATCAGGAACACCACCCCCAGCCCGAGCAGCGGCGCGACCGATCCCTTCTTCGGCGGCACCGTCCCGTCGGCGGGGGGCGCGCGATCCGTGGGCCCCGGCGGCGAGGTCGCGGGCCCGAGCGTCTGCCGCGTCGGGTCGTCGTCGCGCCCCGGGAAGTGCGGCACGAACGGCTCCTCGCCGGACTCGAGCGAGCGCTCGATCCGCTCGAGCGCCTTCTCGACGATCTCCGCGGTCTGCGGCCGGTCCGCCGGCTCCTTCGCGAGGCACGCGTCGATCAGCGCTTCGAGGGCGACCGGCGCGGAGGCGGCGTGGTCCCTCAGCTTCGGCGGCGCCTGCGTCGTGTGGGCGGAGAGATACTGAATGGAGGTCTGCGCCACGAACGGCGGCTGCCCGACCACGCACTCGTAGAGGATGAGGCCGAGCGAGTAGAGGTCGCTGCGGGCGTCGACGTCCGCCGTGGACATCGCCTGCTCCGGCGACATGTACCGCGGCGTCCCGAAGACCTGCCCGGTCGAGGTGAGGCGCGTGGCCTCCTCGTCGAGGAGCCGCGCGATGCCGAAGTCGAGGACCTTCGCGTGCGTGGCCGAGCCGACGTCCGCGAGGAAGATGTTCGCGGGCTTGAGGTCGCGGTGGACGAGCCCGTGCAGGTGCGCCTCCGCGAGCGACGCCGCGACCTCCTTGCCCATCCGCACGGTCAGGTCGATGGGCAGCGGGCCCTTCTGCTTGAGGCGCTCGGAGAGCGAGTCGCCGAGGAGCAGCTCCATCACCATGACGGCGAGGCCCTCGGGCGTCTCGCCGTAGTCGATCAGCTGGATGGTGTGGGGGTGCGACAGGCGCGCGATGATCTCCGCCTCGCGGCGGAAGCGCTGGCGGACGTGGTCGTTCGCCATGAGGTCCGAGCGCAGGACCTTGAGCGCCACCTTGCGACCGACGGCGGCCTGTTTGCCGACGTAGACGGCGCCCATGCCGCCGGAGCCGATTCGCTGGAGGACCTCGTAGCGGTCGAGCAGGACGCGCCCGATGAGCGGGTCCATGGTGGACGAGCCGGGGGAGCGCGGGGGCGCGCCGCCGCCCGAGGGGGCCGGAGGCGTCCCGCCGCCCGAGGCGGGATCCGATGGGTCCGAGCCGCTCACGCGGGGCGGAAATTAGCGCACTTCGTAGGACAGCGCTACGAACTCTTGGCGTCGCCGCGGGCGAAGATCGACGCGACGTAGTTCAGGACGTCGGTCGCGGACTCTTCGTTGTACCCGAAGTTCCGGATCATGCGCTGTTTGACGATGTCGATCTTCTTCTGCGTCTCGCGGTCGACG
>JAUHYN010000332.1 GCA_030426505.1 bacterium
GCCTTGTCGCCCTCGACGCCCGAGAGCGCACGCGCGCGCGAGAACGACGCGATCGCGTCCTCCCACTGCTGCGCGCGGAACGCGGCGAGGCCCTCCGCGAATGCATCGACGAACGGGACGCGGTGCGCCGTGTCGCTCTTCGCGCCGATGAGTTCGAAGATGCGGACCGGCTCGAACTTGCCCTTCACCCGCAGCGATCCGAGCTCGCGGCACAGCATCTCGTCGGCGACCAGCGCTTGGGTGTCCTCGGAGATCAGGATCTCGACCCCGTACTCCTTCGTCTGCCCCTCGAGGCGCGCGCCGAGATTCACGCGATCGCCGAGCGCCGTGTACGCGAAGTGATCCGCGGAGCCCATGTTGCCGATCGTCATCGGACCACTCGAGAGCCCGATGCCGATCGCGATGTGCGGCAGCCCCTCCTCGAGGAAGCGCTCGTTGAGTTTCTCCACGACCGTGAGCATCTGGAGCGCCGCGCGACACGCGAGCACCGCGTGGTTCGACTGCTCGATCGGCGCGCCCCAGAACGCCATCACCGCGTCGCCGATGTACTTGTCGAGCGTGCCCTCGAACTCGAAGACGATGTCGGTCATCGGCGTCATGTACTCGTTGAGCAGACGGCCGAGCTCCTCCGGCGAGAGCTGCTCGGAGATCGTCGTGAAGCCGCGGATGTCGGAGAAGAGGACGGTCGCGTCGTAGCGCTGCCCGCCGAGCTTCAGGTACTGCTCCGGGTTGCCGAGCACGTGCTCCATCACGCGCGGCGCGAGGTAGCGACCGAACGCCTGCTTCGTCTTTCGCCGCTCCCGCTGCTCGACGAAGAAGCTCCACATCGCGACCGCGAGCATCGTCACGAAGATGTGCAGCACCGGGAGCACCGTGTAGACGAGCACCCCCTGCCGGAAGAACACGAGCTGGTCGGCGACGATCCACACCGCCGCCAACACGAACGCCGTGACGACCTGCCCGATCACCTGGAACCGCGTCATCACGAGCCCGGTGATCAGACCGATCAACAGGAACAGCGCGATCTCGATCGCGATGGCGTGCAGCGGCCGCGCGAGGTGGCGACCGTCGAGGATGTTCTGCGCGAGGGTCGCGTGGATGTACACGCCGGGCACCGCGCGCTCGAGCGGCGTGACGCGTTGATCGTGCGTGCCGATCGCCGTCGCCGCCACGAACACGACGCGGCCCCGGAGCTGCTCGGCCGGGACCTTGCCATCGACGATGTCCGCAATGGAGTAGATCGGCATGTGGTCGCCCGCGAAGCGGCCGTACCAATCGAGGGAGGTGGTCGCGGCGAGCTCGGTGTCGATCTCCAGATCGCCCACGCGCACGGCGTGCGGTGAGAGATCGTCGGGGCCGGAGATGATCTCGATGGGCGCGTCGAGCGCGACCTGCACGGCCTTGAGCGCGAGCGTCGGGAGGAGGACGCCGCTCCCCTTCACCGTGCTGACGAGCGGGATGCGGCGGTTGACGCCGTCGTCGTCGGGGGCGGCGTTGATCGTCGCGAAGTGGCGCGTGGAGCTGGCGAGCACGCCGGTCGGCGCGAGCACCCCGAAGTACTTGCGGTAGACGCCGCGGTCGAAGAGGTCGCCGCCCTCGAAGATGCGACCGACGCCGTCGCCGGGTTCGACGAGCTCGGAGATCGTCGACGAGCGCACGACACCGAGCGCGCGATCGTGATCCTCGGACGAGCGCTCGAGCAGCTCCGCCTCGGACTTGGAGTAGTTGACGACGCCGAGCACCACGCGCCCGGACTTCTCGATCGCAGCGGAGAAGTCGCGGTCGGGGTTGGCGTCGGAGAGCTCGCCCCGCAGCGACTTGTTGAAGCGCTCGATCGCGTGCCGCACCTCGCGGTCCTTCGCGATCGGGCGGTCGATGCGGTCCGCGATTCGGCGCGCCGGAGCGGAGCGCCGCAGGTCCCGCAAGTCACGTTGCACCTTCTCGAGGTACAGCGCGTTGTTCTCGAGCGTCGCGGACGCATCCTCGAAGCCGACGACCTTCGCCTCCTCCACCATCTTCCGCAGCGCGACCTGCGCCTCGTCGACCTGCGGCTGCTCGAACGTCATGTCGAACGCGATCGATCCGACTCCGGCCGCGGTGAGGCGATCGACCAACTTGGCGTGGACCGTGCGCGACCACGGCGGCGGGCCGAACCGCGCGATCGACTTCTCGTCGAGCGCGGCGATGGCCACGCCCCACGCCCCCTCGGGGGCCCTTTGACCGCGCGCCGCGAACTTCACGTCGACCGCGAGGAGCTCGAGGCGCTGGAGGAAGTTCGGGGGTCGCCCGGCGAAGACGCGGAGCTCGTTGGCGATGTGGTACACGACCGCCACGAGCGCAATGAACATCGTGACGCGCAGGCCCCGCTGCGCGATCCACCTCAGAACGGCCATAAGGGACCGCCTGAGGCCCTAGCAGCCTTTTGTCGTTTCAGCCACTCGACAACTTACTAACTAATAAGTAATCTCGTCTCATGGTGTCGAGTCGAGAGCGGAAGGTCGCCTCCAAGCCGGACACGCGCGAGGAGATCCTCCGCACGGCCTCCCGCCTCCTGCAGCTGAACGGCTTCAACGGCTTCTCCTACGGCCACATCGCCAAGGAGCTCGGCGTGAAGTCGGCCGCGGTCCACTACCACTTCCCGTCCAAGGCCGCCCTCGGCGTCGCCCTCGTGGACCGCTTCCGGACCCGCTACCGCCTCTGGATGGAGGACGCGGCCGGCCTCCCCGCCGCCGATCAGCTCTCGGGCTACGTCGCGATCCACCGCCGCTTCCTCGAGCGCGGGGCGCGCGTCTGCCCGGGCGGCGTGCTCCAGGCGGAGCTGTACGCGGTCCCCGAGGAGGTGCAGGCCTCGGTGACGCAGATGGCCCAGGAGGTCCACGATTGGCTCGTGGAGGTCCTCACGGCCGGTCGCGCCTCGGGCGAGCTCACGTTCGAGGGGCCGCCGGAGGCCATGGCCACGGTGGTCGGCGCGACGGTCCAGGGCGCCCTCCAGATGGCCCGAATCCTCGGCGCCGAGCAGTTCGATCTGGCCGAGGCCCAGCTTTGGCGGTTCCTCGGCGTGTCCCGCGAGCTTACCAAGTCCTAAGTAAGGAGATCTGACGATGGTGCATGCGATCCCGACCCTCCCCCGCGTCCCGATCGAGGAGCCCAGCCGGCCCTCCCGGCGCGCCCCGCTCGCCCTGCGCGCGGTCCGTACGACGTTCCGGTGGCTCGGCCCGTGGGCTCCGGACACGCTCGCCGGCTGGGCCACGCGCCTGTACTTCTCGCCCCGGCGCCTCCCCGCGTCCCCGCGCGACGCCGAGTGGCTCGTCGGCTCCGACCTCGAGTGGATCGACACCGGCCGCAACCGTATCGCCGCGTACCACTGGCCCTACGGCGGGCTGTTGCCATGGGAACACCCGCGCGAGCGCGGGACGGTGTTGCTCGTCCACGGTTGGGAGGGCCGCGGCGCTCAACTCGGCGCGTTCGTCGATCCGCTCCGCACCGCCGGCTACCGCGTCATCGCGTTCGACGCGCCGGCGCACGGTCGGTCGAGTGGTCAGCGCGCGACGTTGCTCGGCTTCTCCGCCGCCATTCGCGCGGTCGCCGATCGCTTCGGTGACATCGACGCGGTCGTCGCGCACTCGATGGGCGTCCCGAGCGTCGCCCTCGCGATCGCGCAGGGCTTCGCGGTGGATCGCGCCGTCCTGATCGGCGGCCCGTCGCGCTTCGATCGCGTCACGCACCGCTTCGCCCAGGAGCTCGCGATGAACGACGCGATCGAGGCCCGCTTCCGCGGTCGGCTCGAGGCGAAGTTCGGCGACGACGTCTGGGAGCGCTTCGACGCGAAGTCCCTCGCGAAAGCGACCCCATCCTCCCTCGTGATCCACGACGTGGACGATCCGATGGTCCACTTCTCGGAGGCGGAGCACCTCGCCGCGTCGTGGCCCGACACGAAGCTCGTCGCGACGGCGGGCCTCGGCCATCACCGGATCCTGCGGGACCCGATGGTGATCGACGCGTCGGTGCAGTTCTTGTCGGGCGCGCGGAAGCGGCTCGAGGCGGTCAGTTCTTCTCGCCGCCGCTGATCCCGTACTTCTTGATCAGCCGGTGCAGGTACACGCGGTCGATCCCCGCGAGGCGCGCCGCGCGGCTCACGTTGCCGGCGGTGCGCTCGAGGAGCGCTTGCGCGTACTCGCGCTCGAACGCCTGAATCATCCGCGCGCGCGCCTCCTTGTACGGGAGGTCCGCGCCGACGATCGTCTCCGTCCCGCGGCGCGGCGGCGGTGAGCGATCGGCGGTGCGCTCGCGCTCGATCAAGCGGATGAGGAACGTCTTCAGCTCGCGCAGGTTCTCCGGCCACGAGTGCGCCTGCATCTGACCGAGGTCCTCCGGCCCGAGGCGCAGGTGCGGGTGGCCGAGCTCGGCGAGCATCACGGTCACCAACGACGGCAGGTCGCTCGCGCGCTCACGCAGCGGCGGCACGCGGACCAGCACGCGGGTGAGGCGCTTACCGAGCTCCTCGCTCACGCGGTCCTGACAGAACGAACGCTCGGCCGACGAGGTCGACACCAACAAGCGCACCGCGATGCGATCCTCTTCGAGCTCGTGCAGGAGCGCCTTGCGCCCCTCGTCCGAGAGCTGGTCGATCTCCGCGAGCAACACGGTCCCGCGGAGCTGCCCGATGCGCGAGCTCACGCCCGCGTGATCGATCGACGACGCCGGCAACACCACGAAGCTGTCGCCCTTGTGGATGCTCGCCTCGTGGATCGCGCGCGCGACGCGGACGCGACCGGTGCCGCGCTCGCCTTCGATCAACGCCGGCAGCCGCACGCGACCGGCGCGCGCGATCTCCGCGCGGAGGCGGCGGGTCGCGCTGCTGTTGCCGTGGAGTGCGGAGCGGCTCTCCATGCGCGTCGGTCCGGAGACGACGTCCGGTCCGTCGATGCGCAGGAGTGTTCGCCCGATCACGATCTCGGCGCCGACCGTGAGGTGCCCGTGAACGATGCGCACGCCGGACTGGTAGATGCCGTTCTTCGATTCGAGGTCGCGCACCTCGACACCGAGTGGACCGGGGGTCAGCTCGGCGTGACGGCGCGACACCGTCGGATCGTTGAGCACCAAGTCCGCCTCCGGCGCGGAGCCGACCACGACCACCTCGTCGAGCGACGACGTCAGCCCGTAGTCGGGCCCGTCGACGACGCGCAGCTGGAGCGCGCTGACCTCTTCCGCCTCTTCTTCGGCGGCCTTGATCAGATCCGTTTCGTTCGGAGCTTGGGGCACGTTGTGGACCATGAAGCTACACTGACTTATCGGGGACACCCGCGGACTTGTAGATTACTGAAACCTTACACGGTCTCCTGGCGCCCTGACGATCGGTCGGTTAGGCGCCCGTCTGGACTGATGTTTTGGCCGAGCGGCGACGCGCGGGTGTGACGCGTTTCCGTGACACCTGGTCACGCCTGGCGCGATTTCCACCACGCTTGGGCCGCGTAAGACCCAAAACACGACCGGCAGACATCGGCACGAAACCTGCGAAAGAACGGGACATGCTCGTCGCCGTTCGGATCGCCCTCTTCCTCGTCGCCCTCGTCGCGCCGGGCGGGCTCTTCGTGCTCGCCGGCGTGTTGGTCAAACGTCTCGCTTCGAAGACGCCGGAGCGCCTCGACTTCGAAGGCGCGTTCCGCCGCGTCCCCCAGACCCGCCGCGGACGTCACAGCCCCATCGTCGTCCCCCAGGCCTGAGCCGCCCGCTCACCGGTACTTCCAGATCGTCCAGAGGATCTTGTAGCCCGCGCCGAATACACCGCGCACCGTCCCCGCGACCTTCGACTGGCCCGCGATGCGCGCGCGGTTGTGGACATCGACCTCCTGCACTCGGATCCGGCGCTTCGCCGCCTTCACCTGCATCTCGACGGTCCACCCGTAGTTGGTGTCCTCCATCGCCATCGCTTCGAGGGCGCTCCAACGCACCGCGCGGAACGGCCCGAGGTCGGTACACGTCAGCCCATACATACGTTGGATCAACAGACTGGCCAGCGCGTTCCCGAACGCCTGCGGCGGCGTGAGCGAACCCGGGTCCGCGAGGCGTCGCCGCGACCCGATCACGAGGTCGCTGTCACCGGCCGCGATCGGCGCGACCAACAGCGGCAGCTCGTCCGCGTGATTCGAGCCGTCGCCGTCCACGAACACCACGACGTCCGGGGGCCCGGCCTCATGGTGACGCAGGTAGTCGATCCCGGCGAGGCAGGCCGCGCCGTAGCCCCGCTGCGACGCGACGACCACCTCCGCGCCCGCCGCCGTCGCGACCTCGGCGGTTCGATCCGAGCTGTTGTTGTCGGCGACGACGATGCGCTCGATCGCAGAGACTGCGCCGAGGTCGCGCACCACGCGGCCGATCGCGTCCTCCTCGTCGAGGGCGGGGATGATGACGGCGACGCGCACGGTCCGCGCGGTAGACCGCCGGCGGCGAGCGTGTCCAGCCCCAAGCCGTCGTACCAAAACGCTACGGTCGCACGCGCAGCGAGGCGCAATGCCCCGCGATGCGCAGCGCGGTGGCCCAGATCGCGTGGAAAATTCCGGGGGCACGATGCCTGCGGAAACGCGCGCGCGATGACGACGACTTCGTTCCCCGCCTCACCTGACGCTTGGGCCGTCCTCGACACGAGCGGCCTCGACCGAACCCGTGACTTCATGGACCAGTGGGAGATGCTCGTGGCCACCGCGCTCCGGCTCGTAACGCCGGACCGGATCGTCGCCGTCACCCTTGAGCAGGACTCCCCCTGGGTCCTCCCGCTCCTCGAGGCCTACGCCGAGATCACGCACCTCGCGCTCCCCGTGGATCGCGGCGACGGGGTCGGGCTCGCCGTCGGCGCGCTCTACCTCTGCCGACGCAATCGCGCCCCTCGCGGCTGGTTCCTCACCGGCCCGATCGAGCGCAACGCGTTCGCGGTCGGTCACATCAACCCCTACGCCCCACGTGACCTCGTGAAGATCCCGCCCGCCGAGCTCCCCGTCGCCGCCTACGCGGGCGGCGCGGATCGACTCGTCGCCGAGCTCGCGCAGCTCGAACCCGACGCGATCGGCCCCCTCCTCTGCGCACACCTCGGCTCGCGTGTGGAAGCCAACCTGGAGCTGTCGCTCTGCGTCCCGCGGATCCCTTACTTCAGGCTCGGGCGCCGCCTCGACCACCTCCCCCACCACTCGCTGAGGAGCTCGGCGCCGCAGGTCTGTCACGACGAAGTGCGCGTAGCGCCTTCGCTGTGAAGTAGATGACGGGGTCGATGATGCCGCCGTGTCCACGGTGCGTCGCGGAGCACGCCACCGAGCGCTCGCGGCGTCGGCGCGTGGAGCGCCTGATGACGGACCTGTTCCGCTCGACGTGGAGGCCGTTCCGCTGTCGGTTCTGCGGGTTCCGCTTCTGGAGTCGGCCGGAGCCCGGTGAGGCGATCCCGTCGCCCGCGCCACGCCAGCCCTCAGTAGCCGCGCGGTAGGTCGTCGATGTCGACGGTGTCGAGGGCGAACCGGATCAACTGAGACTTGTTCGCGCGTCGGTGCCCGCGCCGCTTCAGCTCGGCGACGAGCGCCTCGAGCCGCTCGATGTCCTCCGTGTAGAGGCTGATCGACACGACCTTGTAGTGGGTCGGTTTCTTCGCGCGCGGCTTCGTCGCGTCGTCTTCGGCGCGATCCTCGCGGAAGAAGGCGCGGTCGAGGACATCGTCAGCGCTGAGCGGGTCCTCGCCGAGGCCGTGGCGATCACCCATGCGTCACCGCCTCCACGAGGGCCGGCGCCTCCACCGGCGCCGCGCACACGTGATCGATGACGGCGGTGTAGTCCTTCGCGCCGTGGCTGTCGGGTGCGTACTCGAAGATCGTCTTCTTGTGACTCGGTGCCTCCTTGAGGCGCGCGTTCACGCGGATCGGCGGGAGCACCAGCGGACCGAAGTGACCGATGAGCGCTTCGACGACCTGCTGCGAGATGCGGTTGCGCTTGTCGAAGAACGTGGGGAGCACGCCGGCGATCCGCACCGGGTGGAGCAGCGCGTTCTCCACGTGGTGGAGCGTGCGGAGGATCTGCTTCACGCCGACGAGCGCGAGGTAGTCACACGACACCGGCACGAGCACTTCGTTCGCGGCGAA
>JAUHYN010000333.1 GCA_030426505.1 bacterium
CGGCGCGGCGTGCGGGATGCACGTCACGAACGTTCCGAGGTCGAGCGCGCGGTAGGCGGCTTCGAGTTGGGCGCCGGTGATCTTCTCGCCGGTGAACGAGTGCTCGAGCCCGCGGCGGCGCGCGAAGCGGAGATCGGGGACACCGTCGACGTGGCCCACGCACTCGAACAGATCATTCGTCTGGTAGCGACGCAGCCCGTAGGGATCGGAGACGACGAGCGTGTAGAGGCGGTCGCGCCGGGCCTCGGTCGGGCGGACGAGGTTGGATGGGAGATCGTCGGCGTCGGCGGGGAGCAGCTCGTAGTGGACGCCGGGCGCGAGCGGGAGGAAGCGCGTCTCGGTCGGTGTGAAGTCGGGCGTGGTCTCGATGGTCTCGGTGGACATCGAGTACATCGGCACGTGTCGGTATCGCGCGCGCGGCAGGTGACGCTCGAGCCTCGCGAGGAACGGCCGGACGTAGCCGCCGTCCCAACACACGTACGCTTCGAGCCTCGGGAAGAGTGCCTCGACCGGAGGCGGCGTGGTGCGCGTGGCGAGGTGGAGGCGCTCGCTTGCGCCGCGCGCGTCGAGCCGACGACGAATGCGACGCACGATCGGATCGAAGGCGCCCGGGTCCTCGACGAACGCGGCCGCGAGCCGACGCGTCTCGTCCCAGCGCGTGAAGACGTGGTCGAAGAACTGCGCGAGCGTGGACGGGTTCGTCGCGTAGAGGACACCCGGAGCGCTGATGAGCAGCACGAACAACCGCGCGGCCGACGCGCCGTACTCGAGGGCGAGCGCCTTCATCGCGGGGTGCGCGTGGACGCGGTACGGCGCCTGGAGCCCCGAGAAGTACGGGACGAGGCGCGGCTCCTCGAGGAGGATGCCGGTGAGCGAGCCGTCCTCCGCGAGCGCGCTGAACACGTAGAGGCTCTTCCGTCGGATCGGGACCGCCGCGTACATGCGGAGGAACGCGTCCATGTAGACCCACTTCACCGCGCGCACGCGCGAGGCGGGGTAGGCGATGCGCTTGGGGCGGGAGGTCGAGCCGGACGTGTACGCGAAGCGGGCCTGGTTGGCCTCGGCGAACGCGACGACGGTGGCTTCGACGTCTTCGCCCCACGACCGAATCGGCGTGTCCGCCTCGACGCCGTATCGGCGGCGCAAGGTAGCTTGCGTCGCGGCGTAGCGACGGACGCGGCGCCGGTGGAGCGCGGTGACCACGTGACCGATCGCGACGATCCAGACGCCGATCCACCACCGAATGAGATCGTGGATCACGACAGCGCCGCGCGGGCGGCCTCGAAGCGCCGCTCGAAGTCCTCGGCGAGCGACTCGACGTCCTCGTCGTTCAGCTGCGCCGGGTCGTACAGGAGCGTGAGCCGCGTGGCGCCGCGGAAGGTCGCACCGAAGATCCCGAACGGGTGGCGCTGATCGAGCTGGCCCACGATCTCGAGATCTTCGACCTCCGGCCACAACGCTTCGTCCGCGCCGGGACCGACGCGCTCGCCGTGAGAGAACGCGCCGGTCGCCATGTCGACCCACGGCCGCGACAGGTACATCCTCAGGAGCCACGCCGGCCCCGACAGCAGCGGGTGATCGACGGGCACGAACCACTCGCCGTTCTTCTTCGTCCACGTCACCTGCTCGCGTACGTGGCGCGCGCGCTCGAGCAGCGGCGTGTCCTCGTCGTAGCGCCGGTAGATCCGCACACGGCTGGAGCCGTTCCCGAACCCGTCGAACGGGCGCGCGCGGACGTTGACCGGACACCACACGGCGATGCGATCGGTAGGCGCACCGCGCGCGGCGTTGAACGCGGCGAACACGTCGAGCGTGGTGACGAGCAGCGCGTCGTTGTAGGTGACGTCGACGGCGGGCTCGAAGGGCGCGAGGTGGAGCTTCTTGCGGCGGCGGACGTTCGACGGCCCCGCGCGCGAGAACAGACGGTTCGACGCGCCCGACCACGCGTACTTGCTCTTGCGGACCGGCGCTTCACACGTGCGCAGCGCGAGGTCGGTCGGCGGTGCGGGCTCGCGATCGAAGGCCACGTCGAGCTGGTGGCGGACCCACGCGAGGATCGAGACGAGGTCACCGGCGGCGTGGTGGCCGACCGTGACGAGGCGCCGGCCGACGAGCGCCTGGCGCGGGGACGGGGTCGTGCGGATCGGCGCGCCCGCGTCGAGGAATGCTTGGAGGTCGTCGGTCTCGAGGATGGTCGGCGCGTCGTCGACGACGCGCCACGTGCGATCGTCGAGGACGCAGCGCGACACCGGGTAGGCCTCGCGCGCGCGCGCGGCGCCGCGTTCGAGCGCGGCGAGATCGGGGACGGTCGAGAGGTCGAGGATCAGGCCGCCGTCGAGCGGGCGGGCGGGGCGGTCCATGATCGCGCTGATGCGATCGAGTGGACTCGCGGCGAACTCAGACGCGGATGTCACGCGGGAAGAGGATCCGACGCCACCACGGGAGCGGCGCGGAGCGGACGTACGAGCGGAGCTCGACCCAGCTCTTCGCGGGGTAGAGGTGATGCGCGCGGTGCATCGAGAGGCCGAGCGTCATCCAGTAGACGCCGACGCCGTAGTAGTCGTGCGAGCGCGTCTCGGGCGCGCCGGTCGAGAAGCCCTCATGGGTCTTCACCGCGAACGGGTACCAGAGGAAGAGCGAGACGATGAGGAGCGGCGGGATCATGCCGAGCGCGAGGCGCTCCGGTCCGGCGACGAAGAACACCGCGCCGTAGATCGTGAACATCGCGACGTACCACAGCGCGACTTCGACGAGCTCCGCGCGGGAGAGCTTCTTCTGCTGCCACAGCCAGAACAGCCAGTAGTGCGGGAGCGCGACGGCGCGCAGCGGCATCTCCCAGAAGCGCTTCGGCTTCACCCAGTAGTCCGGGTCGCGGCCCGGCACGTTGGTGTGCGCGTGGTGGAGGCGGTGCGTCTTGCGGAAGTTCAACGCCGGCACCATCGGCAGGAGCAGCGCGACGCGCCCCCACCACAGGTTCGCGGACTTGCTGCGACCGAGGTGCCCGTGCGCCGCCTCGTGCGCCATCACCGTGCAGAGGAACATCACGTAGCTGCGCAGCAGGATGTCGACCGCCCAGTGGACCGGGTGCGCGGGGGTCACGAACAGCGAGCCGATGCCCCCCACCGCGAACACGACGATGAGCGCGCGGCTCAGGCGATGAATGCTCCGCTGATCCATAACGACAGTGCCCCACATGTATGCCCGATGTAGTATGTCCCCTGTCAACCGGATCCCCGACGTGCAGTCCGTGACCCACGGCCCCGCGACGGGCCCCCGCGTCGTGCTCCTCCCTGGGAACGATCTCGGCGCCGAGTTCTACGCCCCGCTCGCCGAAGTGATCGCGCGCGCCGGCGCCTCGGTCACGTGCCTGACGCTCCCGGGCGCGCTCGGCGAGGCCCCCCTGCCCGCGCTCGGCTGGGCCGCGCTCGTGGACGCCGTCGCTCCGCTCGTCGACGGGGACACCACACTCGTCGGTCACAGCCTCGGCGGGATGCTCGCGTGGCAGGTCGCGGCGAGGCGGCGGGTTCGGCGACTGGTGTTGCTCGAGCCGGCGATCCCGCCCGGTCGTCGCGCGGCCGCGATCGCGGCGCGGCGCTACTCCGCCGACGTCGTGAACGCCGAGCGAAATTCCTTCGTGAACTGGTCGGGCACGTTCTGGCGCGTCGCGGATTTCAATCGCTTCCCGACCTGGGCGATCGAACACTACGAACGCGCGCGCCGCGAGCGCGACGTCGACACCGCCGCGACACTCGTGCGCGAGCTGCCGGAGCTCTACCCACTCCCCGAGGTCGGCGTCCCGGTCCACGTCGTGCGCGGGAAGAAGTCCGGCTGGGTCGCGCGCGTCAACGCGACTTACCTCGCGCTGAAGTTCCCGGGTGTTCGCCACACGGCGCTCTCGAACGTCGCGCACTGGATGGCGAACGAAGACGACGAAGCGGTCGCCGCCGCGATCCTCGCGGAGTGACCAAGGGTCGAGCCGAGCGGTGACGCCGAGGTCCGATCGACGGGCGGTCGAGTACCCTGCGCCGTGCGAGCTTCATGTCCCGTGCGGACGCGATGGCAGCTCGGCCTCCTCCTCACCGTCGCTTGCGGCGCGAGCTCGGCGGAGCCCACGCCCACGCCCGACGGATCGGTCGCGGACGCGAGCCTCGCGACCGACGGCGGGTCACACGACTCGGGCACACGGGACAGCGGCGTCGACGCGGGCTCGGACAAAGAGGACGACGGCGGCCTCCCCGCGCGCGACGGTGGTTCGAACTCGGACCGCGACGCGGGCGAGATCCCCACCCGCGACGCGGGCGTAATCCCATCGAACGGCTGCGGCCAGACCCCACCGACCGACGACGATGCCTGGACCCTCCAACACGACGGCGCCACCCGCGACTTCTACGTCCAAGTGCCCGACGGGTACGATCCGAACACGCCCACGCCCGTCGTCTTCGACTTCCACGGGCGACTCTTCACCGCGCGCCTCCAGATGGGCCTCACCCACCTCCGCCGCGTCGCCGACGACGAGGGCTTCATCGTCGTCCACGGCGAAGGCATCGGCCGCACCTGGAACGGCGGCCTGTGCTGCGGCGAAGCGATGCAACAGGACGTGGACGACGTCGGCTTCGTCGCCGCCATGCTCGACGCGCTCGAAGCGAACCTCTGCGTCGACACCCACCGCGTCTACGCGACAGGGATGTCGAACGGCGGCTTCCTCTCGCACCGCCTCGCGTGTGAGCTCTCCGACCGCATCACCGCGATCGCTCCGGTCGCGGGCGTGCTCGGCATCGCGGGGTGCGCGCCGGGCCGCGCCGTCCCCGTCCTCCACTTCCACGGCACGGACGACGCGCTCGTCTCCTACGACGGCTTCAACGGCTTCCTCTCCGTACAGGGCTCGACCGACGGCTGGGTCCAACGCAACGGCTGCGGCGCGACGGGCGTCGTCGACCTCCAGATCGACGACGTCACGTGCCGGACCTGGTCGGGCTGCGACGACGGCGCGGAGGTCCGGCTCTGCACGATCGACGGCGGCGGACACACGTGGCCAGGCGGGACTCCGGTCCCCGGCCTCGGGCGCACGTCCGACACGGTCGACGCGTCCGAGATGATGTGGGAGTTCTTCGAGCGCTTCGCGCTCCCTTGAATGGAATCGAAGCGAGCGAAATTCAGAACGCGTCGCCGAGCATCGACTTCGCGCCCGGCTGGATTCCATTCGCGATCTGGTTGGCGCGAGTGATCATCAGGCTCAACAGCCCGTCGTCGCCGAGCGCCGATCCGATCGCGAAGTTGTGGTACGCGCGCTCGCGGTTGGTGTCGCGCGCGAAGGCGGAAGCGTCCGCGGAGCGCTCCACCTCTTTGATCGTCAGCGTGGGGCCCGACCCGATCTCCTTGGCGGAGCGCGTCATCCACGCCCGACGCTCGTGGCAGTAGCCGGGCGTCTCCGCGATCTCCTTCAGGAGCGCGTCACGCGACTGCGGGGCCTGGAACGCGTCCGGGTCCTTCAGCGTGCGCTGCGCCGGGGTCATCCACATTCGCGCCCAGATACCCATCACGGACCGTTATCGGATCGGTCCTCCGAGAGGTTGTGAGTTTCTTTCACACCTTCACAGGGGATGTAGGCGTTCTCCCTGCGGATTTCAGCGGATGTTGCGGCGGAACGTCTCGAGGAGGCGGTGCGCGCGGCTCGGCGCCATACCGCGCTCGGCCGCTTCCTGCAGGAAGCGCGAGTACCCGTCGCGCTGATCGTCCGGGAGATCCTCGCGCCGCACGTAGCCCATCGACCACTCACCGAACGCGCGCTCCTCGACCTCTTCCTGGATCAGGACCAGGAGCTGACCGTGGCGCGGGTCGCGCTCGATGCGATCGAGGATCGCCTCGACGGCGGCGCGCTCCCCTTCGAGCGCCTGGATGAAGTTGCCGTCGTGGTAGAGCAGCATCCCGGTGACGCCGGACGCATGGTTGCTCTTGCGGCTCTTGGCGAGGAGCGCGTCGAGCTCGTCCTGGGTGAAGTCGGAGCGAGCCGAACTCACGTAGACCACACGAAACATCACCGCGATCCATCGGCCGCGGTGCGCCGACCTTGAATGCGGCGGGCGGTTTCAGCGGAGCTGGGTCCAAAGGTGCGCGTACGCGAGCGCGAGGCGGTACGCGAGTTGATCGTTGGTGCTGCTGCCGCCGTGACCGCCTTCGAGGTTCTCGTAGTACCAGACCTCGTACCCCTGCTCGATCATCCGCGCGGCCATCTTGCGCGCGTGGCCGGGGTGGACGCGATCGTCCTTCGTCGACGTGTAGAAGAACACCGGCGGATAGTCCGCGCCGGCCGCGAGGTTTTGGTACGGCGAGTACTTCGACATGAAGGCCCAGTCCGTCGGCTTGTCCGGATCTCCGTACTCGCCCATCCAACTCGCGCCGGCCAAGAGCTGGTGATAGCGCCGCATGTCCGCGAGCGGCACGCCACACACGATCGCTCCGTAGAGCTCGGGGCGTCGGTGCATCGTCGCCGTGACCAACAGCCCGCCGTTGCTCCGCCCCTCGATCCCGAGGTGCTTCGCCGAAGTGATCTTCTTCGCGATGAGGTCCTCCGCGATCGCTTCGAAGTCCTCGAACGCGCGCGGCCGATTCTCGAGCAGCGCCGCCTCGTGCCACTTCGGCCCGAACTCTCCGCCGCCGCGGATGTTCGCGAGCACGAAGACGCCGCCGCGCTCCAACCACAGCTTCCCGTACGCGCCGAACAGCTGCTCGTACGAGCCCGAGTACGAGGGCGTGAGCGCCACCCGGAACCCACCGTACGAGAAGATGTGCGTGGGGTTCTTGCCGTCGAGCGCGAGGTCCTTCGCATGCACCACGAAGTACGGGACCTTCGTGCCGTCCTTCGAGGTCGCCCAGTTCTGGTCCACCACGAAGTTCGACGCGTCGAACGCGGGGCTCTGTTGCCGCAACACCGCAGGCTGGAGCGTGTCGGCCGGGACGAAGTACAGCGTGGGTGGCGTGACGAACGACTCGTACGCCACGAACAGGTCGCCGGTCTCGTCGTCATCGGCCTCGACCTGGATGGAACCGTTGTCCGGGAACTCGATGGCCTGGCGCGACCAGCCGCCCTCCCCCGGCGCGTAGCGGTAGAGACGCCCGCGCACGGCGTCGAGGATCTCGACCACCACGCCCGGCTTCGTCGCGCGCGCGCCGAGGATGATCTCCTTGTCCGTCGGCACCGCGATCGTCTCGACCTCCGCGGGCGCGGCGCCGTTCGGCTTCACCGCGACGAGCGTGCCCGCCACGTAGTCCTTCCCGCCGAACGACCACGGCTCCTTCAGCGCGATCACCATCGCGCCGCGGAACGCTCCGAAGATCTGCACACGCTTCGGCAACTCGATGCGGTGCAGCCCGTCCGCGGTGAGGTGATAGAAGTTGCTCTCCCAGTACGAGAGCCACTCCTGGAGGATGTCGAGGTCGCCGTCGTCCGTGCGGTACCGCTGCGCGCGCGCACTGACCGCCTCGACCGTCGCCTCGAACAACTTCTCGGCCTCGGCCTTCGACTGTCCGCGCTTCATCCGCTTCACGATGCGCGGGTAGCCGGACTCCGTGAGCGAGCCTTCGCCGAAGTCACTCGCGACGAACAGGGTGTCGGCGTCGATCCACTCGATCGTCTGCTTCGCGCTCGGAAAGTAGAAGCCGCCCTCCACGAACGTCTTCGTCTTCGCGTCGAACTCGCGCATCTCGTACGCGTCTCCGCCGCCCGCGGAGAGCGCCACGAGGCACTTCGTGTGCTCGGGCGGGAGGCACTTCATCTCCTTGAAGACCCACTTCTTGCCCTCGCGCTTCGCGAGCGCGTCGACGTCGATCACCGTCTCCCACTCGGGCGTCTTCTTCGCGAGCGAGGCGCGCGTAGTGCGGCGGTAGATGCCGCGCTCGTGCTCCGCGTCGCGCCAGAAGTTGTACAGGTAGCCCTTCCGCGCGGTGACGTGCGGGATGCGCGAGGGCGCGTCGAGGGCGCTCTTCGCCTGCGCGAGCAGCTCGTCGAACTCGGGGTACGCTTCGAGCCGCTCGGCGGTCGCCGCGTTCTGCGCACGCACCCAAGAGAGCGCCTTCTCGCCCTCGATCTCCTCGAGCCACAGGTACGGATCGT
>JAUHYN010001439.1 GCA_030426505.1 bacterium
ACCACTATCGGCCGGTGGAGGCGACGATGAACCAACTCGTGCCGACCGAGTACGCGGCCGACCTCGTGCTGCTGCTCGAGCGGGATGGGGAGGTGGTGTTGGTGATCGTCGTCGAGGTGCAGCTGAAGGTGGATCTCGGGAAGCGGCGGACGTGGCCGCTGTACGCGGTCGCGGCGCGAGCGCGGTGGGACTGTCCTTCGATCGTGTTGGTGGTGACGCCCTCGGCGCGCGTTGCGCGGTGGGCCGAGACGCCGATCCCACTGGGCGGGGATTCGGTGTTCTGCCCGGTCGCGTTGACGCCGGAGCGGGTCCCGCGCGTGCTCGACGCCGAAGAGGCCATCGACGCGCCGGAGCGCGCCGTGCTCTCGGCGGTCGCGCACGGGAACGAGGCGGGTGGCTTGAGCGTGGTGGGTGCGGCGTTTTCCGGGATCGCGACGATCGATGCGGGCCGGAGGGCGCTATACTGTGCGTTGATCGATGCGTCGCTGACGAAGCGGCGACGGCATGAGGTGGAAGCGATGGGACTGCGAGATCTGCTCGAGGAGTTCGACCGGACCTACGGCGTCCAGGCCAAGGCGGTTCGGGACAAAGCCCTGAAGGAGGGCCGTGAAGAGGGCCTAGAAAAGGGCCGCGAAGAGGGGCGAGAAGAGGGCCGCGAAGAGGGGCGAGAAGAGGGCCGCGAAGAGGGCCGCCGCGCCGGGCGCGCCGCTGCGATCCTGCAGATCCTCGCGCACCGCGGGATCGAAGTGGACGACGCCACACGCACGCGCGTCCTCGCGCTCGTCGACGACGCCGCGCTCGAACACACGCTCGCGGCCGCGCTCACCGTCGAGTCCGCCGAGGCGCTCTTCGGCGACGCACCCTGAGCCGCTACTTGCCTTCGAGGTACTTGTAGATCGTTCGCGGATCCACGCCGAGGTCGCGCGCGGTCTTGCTCCGGTTGCCGTCGTTGAGCTCGAGCACCTCGCGGATGTACCTCAGCGCGTACGCCTCCTTGGCGTCACGCAGGCTCAGGATGCTGGACATGCCGCCTTCGTCGAGCGCGAGGTCGGTGACGTCCACGTCGGTGCCTTCGGCCATCACGACGGCCTTCTTCACCTTCGCTTCGAGTTCACGCACGTTGCCGCGCCAGCGGTAGCGCTTCATCGCGGCGACTGCGCGCGCCGTGAAGCGCCGCACGCGCGCGTTCATCTGCTCCGCGTACTTCGAGAGGAAGTACGTCGCGAGCAACACGACGTCGTCGCCGCGATCGCGTAGCGCTGGGATCTGCACCTCGACCTCGTTGAGTCGGAAGTAGAGATCGGCGCGGAACCGTCCCTCCTCCTGCATCACCTCGAGGTCCTGGTGGGTCGCGCAGAGGATCCGGATGTCGATCCCGTAGCCCTGGTTGCTCCCGACCGGCACGACCGTGCGCTCTTGGATGACGCGCAACAGCTTCGCCTGCAGCGCGAGCGGCATGTCGCCGATCTCGTCGAGGAACAGCGTCCCGCCGTCGGCCTCCGCGAACTTGCCGCGTCGATCCGAGACCGCGCCGGTGAACGCGCCGCGCACGTGACCGAAGAGCTCCGCCTCCAGCAGGTTCTCCGGGATCGCCGACATGTTCAGCGCGATGAACGGGCCTTCGGCGCGCGTCGAGCGTCGGTGGATCTCACGCGCGATGAGCTCCTTACCGGTACCCGTCTCGCCCGT
>JAUHYN010001440.1 GCA_030426505.1 bacterium
GACTTCAGGATGCCGACGTCCTTCAGGTAGCCGGGCGTCACCGCGAGCGCGAGCGTGTCGCCGATGCCCTCGTGGAAGCCGTCGTGCGCGCCGTTCTGATAGATGACCGGCAGCTGGTGATAGTACATGTAGTAGTAGTTGTGCCCGAGCTCGTGGTGGATCGTGATGAGGTCCTCCTCCGTCGGCGTGATGCACATCTTGATGCGTAGGTCGTTGTTGTACGCGACGTCCCACGCGCTCGCGTGACAGACGACCTCGCGGTCCGCCGGCTTCGTGAACATCGAGCGCTCCCAGAAGGTCTCGGGGAGCGGGTCGAGGCCGAGCGAGGTGAAGAACTTCCCGCGGTACGGCTCGACGAGCGGATAGATGTTGCCCCACTCCTGCGCCCACATGTTGCCGAGGAGGTGCGCAGGGATCTTGCCCTTCGGGTCGACGCGCTTGCCGTACTTCTTCGCGAGCTGCGCGCGGACGTGGCAGTGGAGCGCTTCGTAGAGCGGCTTCACCTGCGTCCAGAGGCGCTCGGTCTCCGCCTCGAACTCGTCCGACGACATGTCGTAGGCGCCGCGCCACAGCACGCCGAGATCCGCGAAGCCGAGCTCACGCGCGCCGTCGTTGGCGAGCGTCACGAACTCTTCGTACATCGGGCGCATCTCGACCGACGTCGTGCGCCAGCCCTGCCACGCGTCCAGGAGCTCGTCGTAGTCGTAGCTGTTCGCGAGCACCTTCGAGAGCTCGCCCAGGTCGCGGCAGCTCTCGCCCTTGCAGTACTTGCCCTTGCCGTAGATCGACGACATACGCGACGCGATGTCGGCGAGGCGCTTGCGCTTCTCCGGATCGCTCGGGGCGGGCATCGACTGCGCGACCTTGAGGCGTTCGAGGCGGCGGCGCGTGTCTTCGTCGAGTTCGAGGCCGTCGAACCGCGTCGACTCCTTGATCGCGTTCGACATGAACTCGAGCACCCGCTCGTGCCGCTGCGACGCGATCACCTCGGTGTCGTGCGTGATGTACGTCGCCTTCACGAACTCCGCGCGCTCCCAGTCCGCGAGGATCTGCTTGAGCGTGCCGTCGACCTCGGTGACGAAACGCTTCGCGTCCGCGGGCGAAAGGGCGGGTTGGGCCACGGGCGGCGGCGCCTTCGTGGCCGCGACGACCGGTTCGGCGTCGGGCTTCTTCGCGCAGCTCGAGAGCGCGAGCGCGACGAGGGCCGGGGCGAGGGCGATTCGCTTCATCGGCGCGGACGCTAACCCCGAACCCGCGGGGATGACCACAAGATCGACGTCACCGATCCGTCACCGCGGCGTGAATCCCGTTACCGGTCACTCAACGGCGAGAGCAAGTCTCGCCTGGTGACCTTCGCTCTTGGCCGAGGCCGGTCGCGAACGCGACGGGTCCGAGGCGTGTGCCAAGGTCGTGCGCGAAGCGGACGACCGTTATGGTCTTGGCCGAGGCCGGTCGCGAACGCGACGGGTCCGAGGCGTGTGCCAAGGTCGTACGCGAAGCGGACGACCGTTATGGTCTTGGCCGAGGCCGGTCGCGAACGCGACGGGTCCGAGGCGTGTGCCAAGGTCGTACGCGAAGCGGACGACCGTTATGGTCGCCTGCGGCTTGCTGCGCGGTCGCCTGGCGGCTCCCTTGCGGGCCTCCGCGTTCGACAGCGACGAGTTCGTCAGCCGTCATCGCCTGAGCG
>JAUHYN010000334.1 GCA_030426505.1 bacterium
CCGAACTTGTTGTCGAACGTCCGCTGGATCGTGTCGAGCGCGACGGCCTGCAGGCCGCGGAGATCCGAGCGGCTCACGTCCGACGGCGCGCCGAGGACGATGTCTTCGAAGACGCCCTGCAGCACCTTCTCGCGCGGCGCGTCCTCCGAGATCCCCGGGCGGACCGTCGCGCGCGTCTCGTGAACGACGCGCGCGCGCTCCTCGGCGTACACCCCCAGCGGGGCGAACGGGACGCTGCGCTTGTCGGTCGGCTTGAGCGGGACCTGGTGGGCCGGCGGCGCTCCGATCGCCGCGCCTCTCCTCAATCCACGTAGCAAACCTCGCTCCTCTCCTGACCCACGTTCGACCGACGCGGTTATCGGCCTTCGAGTCAGAGGCGTTGCGCGGATGTGACGAGGAGGTGACGCCAGCTCAGGGTTGTACGGTCGGCGCCACGGTGTCGCCGGGGATCCCGTCGCCGTTGGCGTCGATCGGAAACACCACGATGCCCGGGAGCGACGCGCCCGTGCGGCCCGGGTTCATCGTGCCTGCGGGGAAAGGCGGGAGCACCTGGTTGGAGAGGAAGCCCCCGTCGTCGTTCACGAGCACGGCGGCGACCGCGATCGTGGCGCCGGGCGTCACGCGGCCCTCGAGCGTCGGGAACAGCGCGCGCCACGGGACGTGGACCTCCCAGCCCTCGCCCGAGACCGACGCCGCGACGCCATTCGTGCGCACGCCTTCTCCGAAGTTCGTGGAGACGCGCGTCCAGAAGAAGTTGCCCGGCATCCCGAGGCCGTTCGCGAAGCCGCGGAAGCCGGCGTTGCCGATCAAGTCCTCGTCGCGCAGGACCGTCCCGCCCCATACGCCGATCGCGGCGTCGACGCCGAAGCCGGTGACGGTCGGCGCACGGACGTTGAGCGCGGTGATGATGCCGTCGATGCGCCCGTCGGTGTCCGAGAGCTGGCCTTCGATGCCGGGGTAGCCGGTGCCCGCGCCGAAGTCGACGTCGACCAGGAGCACGACCGCGTTCTGGCCCCACTCGAAGAGGCCCTCCACGCCGACCGCGAGGCGCTCCGCGTCGGCGTCGACGCGCAGCGTGTCGAGCTGGTTGATGCCCGCGCCGAACCCGGTCGCGACGACCTGCGCCGACGCGCGGTGCGTGAGGTCGTCGAGGTGTCCATCGACGACGAGGCCCGGCGACGGATCGACGATCGAAGATTCGGTGAGCCGCGCGAGCGCGACGGCGTGGACCCAGGTGTTGTCGTGGATCGCGTCGTGGAAGCGCTCGGTGAGCGGGCCCTCCGCGAAGATCCCCACGCGCGCGTTCGTGTGCTGATCCCAACGCCACGTGATGTCCGGGAAGACGCCCTGCCCGTGCGGCGCGGTGACCGTGACGCCGCCGCACTCGTGATCCGCGGTGACCATCAACGTCGCGTGCGGGTTGCGATCGACCCAGCGGCGCACCGCGGCGACGGCGTCGTCGAAGTCGACGGTCTCCGTGATCATGCGGTCGCGATCGTTGAGGTGTGCGGCCATGTCGATCCGCGCGCCCTCGATCATCAGGAAGAAGCCGCGGCCGGTCGCGTCGAGCTGTTCGATCGCCGCGAGCGACATCGCGGTGAGCGACGGGATGGTCGACGTCTCCGTGCGGTCGAGGACGTACGGCATGTGCTCCTGCGAGAAGAGGCCGAGGACCGGGGCGCCGTCGCGCGGGAGCGCGTCGAGCTCTGCGGCGGAGCGCACCACGCGATAGCCCGCGCCCTCGAACGTCGGGACATGCGCGTCGAGGTACTGCGCGCCGCCGCCGAGCATGACGTCCGGTCGGACCGCGGCCTGGCTCGCGGCGATGTCCGCGAAGCCGTCGCGATCGCTCCAGTGCGCGGAGAACGCGGCGGGCGTGGCGTGCGGGAGGCTCGCGGAGCTGACGACGCCGGTCGCGATCCCGCGTGACTTCGCGAGCTCGACGATCGTCTCCAGCCGGTCGCCGCGACCGTCGACGCCGACGCGGCGGTTCCGTGTCTTCACGCCGGTGGCCATCGCGGTCGCCGCGGCAGCGGAGTCGGTGAGGCCGGAGAGGCTCGCGGTGCGGATCTGTCCCTGGACCGGGAGCTGTTCCATCGCGAGCGCGCCGGTCGCGCCGTGGGCGTAGTGGCCGGCGGCCTCGAGCTGCGCGAAGCCCATGCCGTCGCCGATCATCACGATGACGACCGGGGGCGGAGGCCCGGCGTCGGTGGCGCCGCCGTCGCGCTCGACTCCGCCGTCGCGATCGCCCGCGTCGCGATCCGCGCCGCCGTCGCGCGGCCCGGCGTCGGCGACGCCGCTGTCCCGGTCGGTCTCGGGCGGACCACCGTCGCGGATGGGCGCGGGGCCGCTGTCGCGGAGGCCCGGGGGCGGATCGTCGCCGGAGCAGGCGACGAGGCCGATGGCGCCGAGGAGGACGATGAGAGCCGCGCAGCGCACGCCCGCTCACGCCAGCACGCGGTGGGTGGGGCGTCAATCGGCACACATCGGCCCCCACGGGCTCTTGGATATGGACAGAATCCAGACATATCCGAAACGCACGGATGTTTTGTTCGATTTTCTGTGCAAAACCAGAACAAACCTCCGGCTTCGTTTGTATCGAACCGCACGGGCGCAGCCACGCCCGCACGAGGGAAAATACACATGAAGCTCACAACACGCCTGACCGCACTCCTGGTCTCCATCCCACTCTCGGCCCTCACCGCTTGCAGCGGAGACGACGACGACGACGGGTCGATCACCCCGACCCCGGACATCGTCGCGCTCGCCAACGCGACGCCCGAGCTGTCCACGCTGGCCAGCCTGATCCAACAGGCCGGCCTGAAGTCGGCGCTCGAGGGCACGGGCCCCTTCACGGTCTTCGCCCCGACCAACGCCGCGTTCGACGCGGTCCCGGCCAGTGTCCTCGAGGGCCTGCAATCCGACCCCGACGAGCTCGCGCGCGTCCTCCGGTACCACGTCGTCTCCGGGCGCGTGGACGCGGCCGCGGTGGTCCAACTCACCGAGGCCAACACGCTGGCCGACGAGACCGTCGCCATCAGCGTCTCCGGCAGTGACGTCACGCTGACCGATCAGCGCGGCGGCACCGCGAAGGTCACGGCCACGGACATCGCCGCGTCGAACGGGATCGTCCACCTGATCGACGCCGTGATCCTCCCGTCCGAGATGGAGGACTCGAAGAACATCGTCGAGGTCGCGACCGACGCCGGCTTCTCGACGTTGGTGTCGGCCGCCGTCACGGCCGGCCTCGACGGAGCCCTCGCAGGCCCCGGACCGTTCACGGTCTTCGCGCCCACGGACGCCGCGTTCGCTGCGCTCGGCGGTGCGGTCCCGACCGACGCCGACCTGCTGGCCAACGTGCTCCTCCACCACGTCGTCTCCGGGCGCTTCGACTCGGCCGCCGTTGTCGGAGACGGCACGCTCACGACGCTCGCCAACACGACGCTCACGGTCGACGCGACCGGGAGCCCGATCACCATCAACGGCTTCGCGCTCAGCGAGACGCTCGACGTGGAGGCCTCGAACGGGATCATCCACGTGGTCGACGAGGTCATCGTGCCCCCGACCATTCTCGAGGCCGCCGCTGCGACGTCGGATCTCTCGACACTCGTCACCGCGGTCGGCGCCGCGTCGGCGACGATTCAGGGCGCGCTCGACGTCGCGGGTCCCATCACGGTCTTCGCGCCTGCGAACAGCGCGTTCGCCGCGATCCCGGAAGCCGACCTGAACGCGCTCCTCGCGGATCAGGCCGCGCTCGACGATGTCCTCGGCTACCACGTGACGGCCGGTCAGGCCCTCTCGAGTGACCTCACCGACGGCATGACGATCACGATGGCGAACGGCGACACCGCGACCGTCCGCATCGCGAACGGCGAAGTGTCGATCGAGGACGGCCTCGGCAACACCGCGCGCGTAGTCACCGCGGACATCCGTCTACTCAATGGAACCGTTCACGTCATCGACGGCGTGCTGTTCCCGCCGGCCGACGCTCCGAGCATCGTCGACATCGCGGTCGACGACGGGAACTTCGGGACGCTGGTCTCCGCCGCCACCACCGCGGGCCTCGCGACCACGCTCGACGAGGACGGCCCCTTCACGGTCTTCGCGCCCACCGACGCCGCGTTCACGGCGCTCGGTGTGAACCTCGCGGCCATCGACGCGGACGTCATCGCGAACATCCTGCTGTACCACACGGTCCCGGGCGTCTTCGACTCGGCCGCCGTGACCTCGATGTCGTCGCTGACGTCGGCGGCGAACCTCCCGCTCGCGATCGACGCGTCGGGCACGCCGATCACGATCGGCGGCGCGGAGCTGTCGTCGACGCTCGACCTCGAGGCCTCGAACGGCATCGTCCACGTGATGAACGAGGTGATCGTCCCGCCGACGATCCTCGACGTCGCCGGCGCGACCCCGGCGCTGTCGACCCTCGTGTCCGCGGTGGGGCTCTCCTCCGCGACCGTGCAGCAGGCCCTCGCGCCCGACACGGTCGGCGGCGCGGCGCCGTTGACCGTGTTCGCGCCGACGAACGACGCGTTCGTGGCTTCGGGGATCGATCTGCAGAACACCCCGCAGGGCACGCTCGACGCGGTGCTGTCGCACCACGTGGCGGACTCGCAGGTGGTGTCTTCCGCGCTGACGGACGGGCAGACGATCCGCACGCTGAACGGAGACCTGACGATCAACGTCGATGCCTCCGGAGCGATCACCGTGACGGACGGCGCCGGTAACACGGCGAACGTGGTCGCTTCGCTGGCGGACATCCGCACCCTGACGGGCGTCGTCCACGTGATCGACGCCGTGCTCCTCCCGAACTGACGACCGACCCCCGAATGGCCGGCCCTTTCGCGTCTTCGCGGGCGCGAAAGGGCCGGTTGTTTCGGATCGCCCACCATCTGCGGTAGAGGCGAGCGATGCGTCCGATGCTCGTGGGTCTGCTCGCCCTCGTCGCCTGCCGTTCGACCCCGACCCCTACCCCTCATCCGACCGAGGCTCCGAGCGATCCGCTCGCGCGCGCCGAAGCGCTCGCCCACGCGACGATCGTCGCGGACGGGCACGTCGACCTGCCGTACCGGATGCGCGACAAGTTCGCGGATGCGCCCGTCACCGAGGACCTCACGGTCGAGACCGACGGCGACTTCGATCTCGCGCGCGCGAAGCGCGGCGGCCTCGATGCGCCGTTCATGTCGATCTACGTCCCGGCGAGCTACCAAGAGACCGGCGGCGCCAAGGTCGTGGCGGACGAGCTGATCGACATGGTCGAAGCGTTCGAGGCCCGCTGGCCCGATCGTGTGCTCGTCGCGCGCTCCGTCGCCGACGTGGAGCGCGCGTTCGAAGAGGGCAAGGTCGCGCTCCCGCTCGGGATCGAGAACGGCGCCGCGATCGAAGACGACCTCGCGAACGTCGGTCACTTCGCGGCGCGCGGAGTCCGCTACGTCACGCTCACGCACTCGAAGGACAACCAGATCTGCGACTCGTCCTACGACGAGGCGCGCACGCACCAAGGGCTCTCGACATTTGGCCGTGAGGTCGTGGCGGAGATGAACCGCACCGGGATCATGATCGACGTCTCGCACGTCTCCGACGACACCTTCCACCAGGTCATCGAGCTGACGAAGGCGCCGGTCATCGCTTCGCACTCGTCATGTCGCCACTTCACGCCGGGCTTCGAGCGCAACATGAGCGACGCGATGATCGAAAAGCTCGCCGCCAACGGCGGCGTCATGCTCATCAACTTCGGCTCCACATTCATCAGCCAGAAGTCACGCGACCACTACGACGTCCGCGGTAAAGCGCGCGCCGCGTTCATGAAGGAACAGGGCGTCGAGCGCGACGATCCGAAGGTCGAGGCCTGGGAGGAGGCGTACGACGCCGAGCACCCGAAGGTCCTCGCGACCGTCGACGACGTCGTCGACCACATCGATCACGTCGCGAAGCTCGTCGGCGTCGACCACGTGGGCTTCGGCTCGGACTTCGACGGCGTCGGCGACACGCTCCCCGTGGGCCTCGAGGATGTCTCGAAGTACCCGAACCTGATCGCGAAGCTCCTCGAGCGCGGCTACTCGGAGGACGACGTGAAGAAGATCGCCGGCGGCAACTTCCTGCGCGTGTGGCGCGCGGTCGAGGCCCACGCCGCGAAGTGAAGCGCGCCGCGCTCATCGCGCTGTGCGCCGCGGCGTGCGGCGCCGAGCCGACGGTCCCGCGCACGATCCACATCGAGGGCCCCGGGCGCGTGTGGTCGCCCGACGCGCGCTTCGACTGCGACGCCGCGCGCTGCACGACGGTCGCCGCGCCGGACCTGCGCGTGTACGCCGCGCCCGAAGCGAACCTCGTCGCGTGGGAGACCTGTGGCGACTCGATCGGGTGCGACGTCGACGGCGACACCACCGTCACCTTCGCCGCACCGACGTGCGCGATCGACGAAGACGCGACGACGGGCGTCCTCCTCTACGGGCAGAGCCTCGCGATCGGGACCCAGGGCACGCCCGCGCTCACGACCGCCCCGCCCTTCCCTGGAGACGCGCGCGTGTTGAACGCGGCCGGCACCCTCCTGTGCGACGCGGTCGAAGGGCGCGCGTGCGGGTGGCCGGACGTGGAGAGTCCGCGCACCGCGATCGTCGAGACCTGGCGGCGCCTCCGCGGGCGCGGGCGCTTCGTGATGACGAGTCACGGGCGCGGTAGCACCGCTATCGCGGATCTTTCGGAGGGGAGCGAGGCCTACGCGACGCTCCTCGCGCGCGTCGAGGCCACGCGCGCGCTCGTCGACGGCGCTTACGTCGTCGCGGCCGTCGCGTTCGTCCACGGCCCCGCCGACGAAGGGCGCACGGGCTACACCGACGCGTTGATCCGCCTCGCGGACGATCTCGATCGCGACCTCCGAGCGATCACCGGCCAGGACGAACGCGTACACCTGTTCGTGGATCAGACCAGCGCGTGGACGCGCGGACCGACCGCCGAAGATCCGAACGTCGCGCTCGAACAGCTCGCGGCCTGCGTCGAGCACTCCCGCATCCACTGCGTCGCGCCGCAGTACGATCTCGACTTCGGCGAAGACCGCCTCCACCTCGTCGCCGCGTCCTACCGCGAGGTCGGCGCACGCTTCGGACGCGCGATGCACGCGCGCCTCGATCGCTGCGCGCGCGCCGACGCCCCGTTCGTCGAGACCGCGTGGCAGATCGACGGCGCGATCGAGGCGCGCTACGCGACGAGCGACGCGATCGCGCTGGACACCGCGCGCTGCCCGAAACAACCCGCGTTCGGCTTCGAGCTCGTCGGCGACGACGAACCGCGGACGATCCGCCGCGTGACCGTCGCCTCCGGAGACCGTCTGCGGATCGAGAGCGCCGCGGACGAATGCGGCCTCGAGCTCCGCTACGCGTTCAGCGGCGAAGCGCGCGGCGGCGCCGGGTGCCGCGAAGACGGCGCGCGCGCGCCCGCCGGCAACGTCCACGCGATCGCATCGGCGCTCACGCAGTCGATCCGCGTGCTGTGCGCCGACTGAAACCAACGACGCCGTCCTGAGCGCCGTCCTGCCCTCACTGAAAATGACTTACACGCCGCGGGTAAGCGACACGCACCGACATCGCGACGAAACTCATCATCAGGAGGACGCACTGAATGATGACCATGAGCAGCACCCCCCAGCTCGTACCTGTTCTCGAGAAGCTCCAGCTCACTGGAGTGCTCGCCAACCTCGAGTCGCGCGCCCGTGAAGCCGCGGCCGACCGCCTCACCTACGAGGAGTTCCTGTACAGGGTTCTCGCCGACGAGGTGCACCACCGGATGCTCCAGCAGCCGCTCCCGCAGGCCGCGCCGAACGCTGCGCCGCTCGCTTTCGCGCCGCGCCCGCGCAAGGTCCGTCGGCCGCTGCAGGTCGGTGAGGCGTCGCGTTGGTTCGAAGTCGCCGGGCTCCCGGTCGTCGACCTCGCGCGCCGCGGACCGATCCGCCGCATCCTCGACGCGCTCGTCGACCGCCACCTCGCGGGCAACGAGCAGGCGATGGACGTGAACTCCGTCGTCTCCGTCGGGTGGCCGGGCGAGAACGTCCCGACCGAAGCCGGCGCCACGCGCGTGTACACCGCCATCCGCA
>JAUHYN010000335.1 GCA_030426505.1 bacterium
ATCGCGGCCGTGGCCACCACCCCGACGGCCCCGACCTGACGGCGCTTCCGCCGGACGCGCCGCTGCTCGAACCGGTGCAGCGCCCGCGCGGTGTCGCGCTCGGTGGCGTCCACGACCAAGAGGTCGCGCGCGGCGGCGAGATCGCGTTCGAGGTCACGCATCGAGGGCCGCCTGGATCCGGGCCTGCGCCGTGGCGAGGTGTCGCTTCACGGTACTGAGCCCCATACTCGTGAGCGTGGCGATGTCCTCGAGCTTCTCGCCTTCGATGTAGCGGAGCACCCAGACCACCCGTGGTTTGGCCGGGAGGTCGTCGAGCGTGCGGTAGACCTCGAGGAGCAGCGTGGCGTGTTCCTGCCGAGGGTTGTGGAAGAACGCGTCGAGGTCGATCGGCTGATCGAGGCCGAAAGTCGCGGCGAGCCGGAGGCGGCGGAGGCGCTTGATGGCGACGCGGACGGCGATCGCGCGCACCCAGCCCTTCGCGGCGCGGCGATCCCGGAGCTTGTCGAAGCCCTTGTAGACCTCGAGGAAGACGTCCTGGACGAAGTCGTCGACCTCGCTCTTGCGGCCGAGCATACGCAGGCCGATCGTGCCCACGAGCCGGTGGTACCGGTTGAAGCAGTCCTCGAATGTACTCGGCCCTTCATCCGGCGGTTCCACGCCCTTGCCTCGAACCAGTCTGAGACGACGCTCGGGGTCGTCGGGGGTTCGGTGCGGGGGCGGCATCCCTCAACCAGCATAGTGGCGATCGGCGGGAGAAACGGCCCACTCGAAGGGAAAAAAATCGCGCCCGGCGTCGCGGCCCGTCCGTACGGGCGCTCGCGCGGGCGGGGGTAGGACGCGCGCGGAGAGAATCGGACCCTTCACGTCGTATTCGGGTCATCATCACCGACGAAAGGCCGAAGAGGAAGGCGAGGAGGAAACTCGCCATGACCGCGCTCCATGCTCCTTCGCACCGACTGTCCCCCCCTCCGCGAGGGTGGTTGAAATCGCTGCTCCCCACGGCTATCTACCGGAGCTTGACCGGCGACCTCCCCATCCCGAGGCAGCCCTCCGTGACGCCGCCGAACCTCTACGCCGAGGCGTACGCCCAGTGGGCGGCGAGCGCTCGGCAGGAGCGGAAGGCCGAACAGCACCCGATCGACGAGCTCCTCGCGGAGCATCACTTCCTCCGCCGGATGTTCGAGTCGATGCAGACCGAGGCGGTCTACGTCGCGCAGCGCAAGCCGATGGACCTCGACTTCTGGGCAAACGCGGTCGATGTCGTCGGTAACTTCGCGCTCCTCATCCACTGGCGGAAGAAGGCGAACCACCTCTTCCCGCTCATCCGCGACCGCGGCTTCTCCGAGCACCTCGACAAGCTCGAGAAGGAGCAGGACCAGGACATCGCCACCACGCTCGAGCTCTGCGACGCCGTCCAGGACGGTGACCGCGAGGGCGTCGTGCGCCTCGTCTCGCTCTACGTCGGCTCGAAGCGCCGGCACATGGCGCGCGAAGAGGAGTCGGTGCTCGTGCCCGCGAAGGCCGCGCTCACGCCCGAGGACGTCGCTTCGCTGCGCGCGAGCTTCGACCAGGTCGACGAGGGCGCAATGCCCGGCGCCGGCCGCGCGCACTACTACTCGGTCGGCGTCGACGTCATGAACCACACCGGGATCGATCCCGACTGACCCCCCAACTCAGCGCCAGTCGCCGGTCACGAACAGCGCCGTCGCGCCGATCAAGAAGCGCCCGTCGTCGAGGGTCTCCATCGAGGTGATCGCGACCGTCTGCAGCACCTTGGGCAGACACACCCGCTCGAACGTCGCGCTCCCCGGCGCGATCCGGAACAGGTCCGGCGTCGACGTCGCGATCCACAGTACACCCGCGTCGTCGACCGTGATCGCCGTGAAGATCAGCGGCATCTCGGCGCCGAAGCGCTCATCGGCGAAGAGCGACTCCTCGAGGTTCGGCGGGGTCGCGGTGGTGACCGAGCCGCCGCTGCGATCCACGAACAACAGCTGCGCGTCGGCGCCGCCGATCACCGCGACGCGGTTGGCTTCGGCGCTCGAACCCCACGTCGCGTGGAAGCTCGTGCAGAGCGGTTCGCACCCCGCGTTGATCGACGCCTCGTAGACCGTTCGCCACCCGCGACTCTCGAGCTCCCAGACGGAGCCCGCGAGGTCCGTCGCGATCGGCGCGGCGCCGGCGCCTTCGACGATCGACGTGACGCCGAACGACTGGCCGAAGTCGAACACGGTCCACTCCGCGCTCCCGTCCGGGCGACACCAGATCGCGCCGCGGCGATCCGAACCGAGCGCGCCTCCGAAGATGCAGAGGTTCTCGGTGCCGTCGATGTCGACGTGGTCCACGCCGTACAAGTAGCGCGGGAACGTGTCCTGGTTCGGCGGCGTGTCGTCGGCGTAGGCGCGGCGCGCGGGGTTCCACGTGAGGAGCGCGCCGACCGTGCCGAAGCCGCGCCCCGAGTAGTTGATCGTGATGTGTTCGGGCCAGACGTCGCCGTCGATATCGACCTCGCCGGCGAAGCCGAGCACGGTCGCGCGCTCGCCGGACATCAGCGCGACGGTGCCGGTGGGGATCGGGCGCGCTTCGAGTTGGCTGCGCCCGGGCGGGACGAACCCGAGGAAGATGGTGCTCGTGGACGTGAAGCCGATGACGGTGGTGCCGTCTTCGAGCGTCTCCATCGCGGAGAAGCTGTCGATCGGGAGCTGCGGCGTCGTGACCGTGAACGGCGTGGTGGGCTCGCGACACGGGTTGGCGAGCGCGAGGTCCGCGATCATGGTGCGCAGGCGCGCGTCCCGTTCTTCGGAGCGCTCGCGGCTGACGCCGGGCCCCTCGATCGGCGCGAGCGGCGTCGGCGACTCGGCGGGAGAGGGCACGTCCATCACGTGCGGATCGTGGAGTGGCGGGAGGGGGCGCGCGTTCGCTGCGTTGCTCGGGACGAGCATCAGATCGAGCGGCGAGATGTTCGCGGGGAGATCGTCCGCGGAGAGGCCGGCGAACATCATGTCCACGTCGGTGCCGGCGATGACCTCGGGCTTCAGCTCCGCGATCGACGCGATCTCGCTGATGCGCACGGAGCCCGCGGAGAGCGCGCGCCCCGCCGGAGCGGTGCCGTAGATCGCGAAGTCGGTGCCTACGGAGGGCGTCTCGAGCGCGGCGTCGTCACCGCCGGAACAAGCAGTGATCAGCAGCGCGAGCGTCGCGAGGGTTCTTCGTGGAAGCTGCATCCCCGAGAGGGAGGATAGGGAAAAAATGAGAGGCCCGGGAGACACGGCCCATCCGTGCCTCCCAGGGTCCCCAACCGCCGACGCACGGACCTGGGACGGGACTTGGGGTTTATCGAGTGTGCGCCGACTGTCGAACCCACTAAGAGCACGGTCGGTGCCATTCGGACCGCGACGGGCTGTCGAGTGATTCCGAATGTTTGCGGAGCGGGTGTCCGGCTTTGATCGAAATCGAACCGGCACACCGTTCGGTTCCTGACGGTCGGCCGATCGCGGGCGTACGCGACCGGTCACGCAATCGAGGCTCATTTCCCGACGGGCGATCTGGTATCGGGAGCGGCGATGACCGAGCCGTTGGACAACGTCGCTACCTTGGAGTCCCTCCTCGCGCGCGCTCGCGCGGGCGGAGGCGAGAAGCGGATCGAGAAACAACACGAGCAGGGCAAGCTCACCGCGCGCGAGCGCATCGACCTGTTCCTCGACCCCGGCTCCTTCATGGAGCTCGACGCGTTGAGGACCCACCGCTGCAACGACTTCGGAATGGGCGACAAGCGCGTCCCCGGCGACGGCGTCGTCACGGGGTACGGCAACGTCGACGGGCGGCAGGTGTTCGTCTTCGCGCAGGACTTCACGGTGTTCGGCGGCTCGCTGTCCGAGACCTACGCCGAGAAGATCTGCAAGGTGATGGACATGGCGATGCGCACCGGCGCTCCGGTGGTCGGGCTCAACGACTCCGGCGGCGCGCGCATCCAAGAAGGCGTCGCGTCCCTCGCGGGCTACGCGGACATCTTCCTCCGCAACACGCTCGCGTCCGGAGTGGTGCCGCAGATCTCGCTGGTGCTCGGACCGTGCGCGGGCGGTGCGGTGTACTCGCCGGCGATCACGGACTTCATCATCATGGCGAAGGAGACGAGCTTCATGTTCGTCACTGGCCCCGACGTCATCAAGGCGGTCACGCACGAAGACGTCACGAAGGACGACCTCGGCGGCGCCGTCGCGCACAACATGAAGAGCGGCGTCGCGCACTTCGCGGCCGACAACGAGGCCGCGGCCATCCAGACCGCGCGCGAGCTGCTTTCGTTCCTCCCCGCGAACAACGCGGAGGATCCGCCGTACGTCGCGACCGACGACGATCCGAACCGCCGCGACGAGGCGCTCGACAAGATCGTGCCGCCCACGCCCGAGAAGCCGTACGAGATGCGCGACATCATTCGCGGCGTCGTGGATGACGGCTACTTCTTCGAGGTCCACCGCGACTACGCGAAGAACATCGTCGTCGGGTTCGCGCGGCTCGGTGGGCGCTCGGTCGGCGTCGTCGGCAACAACCCGATGGTGCTCGCGGGCTGCCTCGACATCGACGCGTCGGTGAAGGCGGCGCGCTTCGTGCGCTTCTGTGACTGCTTCAACGTCCCGATCGTCACGTTCGTGGACGTCCCCGGCTTCCTCCCCGGCACGAAGCAGGAGCACGGCGGCATCATTCGCCACGGCGCGAAGCTCTTGTTCGCGTACGCGGAGGCCACGGTCCCGAAGATCACGCTCATCACGCGCAAGGCGTACGGCGGCGCGTACGACGTCATGGCCTCGAAGCACATCCGCGCGGACATCAACTTCGCGTACCCGACCGCGGAGATCGCGGTGATGGGTCCGGACGGCGCGGTGAACATCATCTTCCGCAACGAGCTCGCGGAGGCCGAGGACCCGGTCGCGAAGAAGGCGGAGCTGGTCGCCGAGTACCGGAAGAAGTTCGCCAACCCCTTCAAGGCGGCGGAGCTCGGCTACATCGACGAGGTGATCTTCCCGCGCGACACGCGCGGCAAGCTGATCCGCGCGCTCGCGATGCTGAAGAACAAGCGCCAGACGAACCCGCCGAAGAAGCACGGGAACATCCCGCTGTAGCGGCCTCTACGCCTCGAGCTCGAAGCGCCCCTTCTCCTCGGCGCTCCAGAAGTCCGGCAGCTGCTGGACGTTCAACACCTTCGGCGCCCCGTCGGCGTCCGTCCCGATCACCGCGACGCCGAACTCGCGCAGGTTGCGCGGGCGGCCGGTGCGGTGGTCGGGGGAGTACCAGTCGGTCCACTTCTGCCGGGCGATGGCGGGGGCGAGGTTGATCTCGCGCTCTCCGGAGGCGTCCACGTCGAACGTCTTCAGGATGTCCATGTCCTGGTAGCGGTTGATCCATGACGTGCCGTAGTGACGCGTGCAGGGCTCGGCCTCGAAGATCACGACGCGCGCGCCCTCGGGGGCGGTCACCTTCAACGACGCCGAGAAGTGTTCCTTCGCCATCGTTTGCATGAACGCCTCGAAGCGCCCGCCGCGCTTGGTCGTGCGAACTCGGCGCAGCGCAGACTCCGCGCGCGTACGGTCGGCCTTGCTGGCGACGACCTTCGCGAGGTGGGACTGCTTCAGCGTGGTCGCGCCCGGACGGCCGGCGATCTCGAGGACCGCCTCGGCGTCGGCGCGCAGCGTCGGTGACAGGTCGGCGAGCGCCACGGACTGGTCCTTCGCCGCGCGCTCGGCGCTCGCGCCGATCTGCGCGGTCTGGATGTCGACGAGCAGCGCCTTGAAGGCGCGGGCGTCGTCCGTCTTCGCGGTGAGGCGGCGCGCGATGTTGTACTCCCAGATCGGCGAGCCCGAGCGGCGGCGGTGCGTGGCGATCAACGCGGCGACCACCGACTTCGGCGTCGACGCGTTGTTCGGGACCAGCTTCCACAGCGCCTCGGTCTGCAGCGGGAGCATCCGGGTGATGGCGCGGAGCTCGGTCGCGTTCGCGTTGCAGATGGTTCGCTCGGCGTACCCCATCGACCGTGGGCCGCTCGGGCAGCCGGTGCTCGGCGTCGCCTTCGTGGCGCCGCCGTGGTTCGACGGGCACAGGCCGCTCAGACCGTGCGACGAGGCCTGGGCGTACTGCGCGCCGCTCATCCCCGACGGGGCGAAGGCGCAGAAGTGGCTGGCGTTGGCGCCGTAAGCGGCGCTGGCGATGGGGTCCATGGTGAGAGCGTTATCGGGGGCGGTCCGTGGGGGTTGTCGACCGCGGCTGAACGGTGATCAGTGGGCGCTCGGGGCGGGGTATGCTCCGGCCGTGGGCGGCGAGGAAGACGGGCGGGAGAAGCTGATCCGCGCGGCCATCGCCGTCCTCGAGCGCAGCGGGCCGGAGCACTTCAGCGCGCGCGAGGTGGCGCGGGAAGCCAACGTCAGCGTCAGCCTCATCAGCCACCACTTCGACGGCAAGGACGGCCTCATGGAGGCCTGCCTCGAGGGCTTGTACGTGGACGTCGCGACGCGCGCCGCGACCGTCTACCCGCGCCTCGCGGATCCCGAAGAAGCGCTCGACGCCGTCCTCGTCGAGGTGTGCCTCACCGCCTACCGCATCGCCGCCGACAACCGCGCGCTCCTCCGCTACGTCCTCAAGCGCGTCGCGGAGCGCGGCGGCCTCGCGGCCGAGCGCCGCGACAACGTGCAGGACGCGTGGCTGACCTCGTGGTCCGGCCCGATCGCCGAGCGCACGGGCCGCGACGTCGGCGCGGTGCGCCTGAGGCTGCACGCCGCGCTGGTCCACGTCATCCGGCTCGCAATCGCGTCGGAGCGCGACCGCGCGGCGATCGTCGGGCAGGCGGAGACGGGCGCGGTCGACGCCTGCACGGAGGCCCACGTGCGCGACCTCGGCGCGTTCATCGCGTTCGGATGGGAGATCTGAGGCTTAGCCACTTTGTTGCGGCGTCTCCGCGAGCGCTGCAATGAAGTCCACTGCGGAATCGAAGCGATCGCGTTGACGTGGCGCAACAGAGCGCAGCAATGCACGCCGTACGTTCTCTGGGATCCCGTCTCCAGCGACTTCTCGAGGGTTGAATGGATCATCGGAAGCGTACGGCATAGCTCCACTCATCAACTGATAGAGTACAACGCCAACGGCGAAGAGATCGACATCGGGACTCCAGGCCTGGCTTGGATCTGCGAGATGGTAGTCCGGAGGTATGTAGCCCGGTGTATTTGAAGTTGTGGCAACTTGCGCTCCGGCCTTAGAAGAAATGTTGAAATCAATCAGCGTGATTTGACGGCTGTTCTTGTTCCAGATTAGGTTTCCTGGTTTAATGTCTCGATGAATGTATCCTGAGTCGACCATCTGGAGTTCGTGGAACTCATCTACAGTTAGTTCGGTTTTTGATCTCAGCTCGGCGGCTCTGGATGTATTCGGGTGAATTTCGCTAAGCGCCTTAAGGATCTCAAATCCGATTTCCAACGCGGCGTCCCACGCGAACGCTTCGCCTTCTTCGATTAACTCCGATAGTGGGCTTCCGTCGACCCACTTGAGGACGATTGCCGGTCGTCCGGTGTTGACTAGGCCGTAGTGGAGGATCTGAACGATTCGAGGTGAGTCGATCGCGTTCAGAACGTCCGTTTCTCTCTCAGCCAGGCTGACGGCGTGGGTGGTCGAATGGAGAAATATTTTTACGGCGACCGCCTCTCCGCTGATGCGATCGACTCCTTTCCACACCTCCGATATCTCAGTGCGCGATACGTTGGCGACAAGTTCAAATCTTTCGAAGACTGTCTCGAGTTCTTTGTCGGGCTTTGTGCTTTGTCGTCTCAGCCAGTCTCGCACGACAGATATCGTTATACGCGGACTCGCTGTTCCCCCGGCGAGTAGGCCGTAATTTACAAGGTGCCTCCACTCTTCCGGGAACTCTTTGGAGTAGTCGATGATGGTCTGGTCGGTCCTTGCTACGCCTAGTGCTCGCGATCTGAAGTCCGTTCCGGGTTCCCGAACATGTCGGCGATGGTCCACGGGAACTGAGTCGTCACCATCTCGAGGAGTTCATCGAGCTGCGCTCGGAAGGGGGTCCGCTCCCACCGG
>JAUHYN010000336.1 GCA_030426505.1 bacterium
CCTTCAAGGACGGCAAGACCGCGATCCGCCTCGACGTCGGCAAGGACGCCGCGACGCTGCGGCACACGCTCGGTTTCTCGGACCGCCTCGCGAACGCCGGCATCTCGCACGACCTCATCGTCGCGTCGGGCAAGGAAGAGCTGAAGCACAACTGGGGCGCGTGGGCCGGGATGCTCGGCGGCGCGGTCACGTTCGCGCAGTCCGCGCACGGCAAGCCCGGCGAGTCGAAGCTCGGCGACGGCTGGACCGACATCGCGAAGTCCGCGCTCTCGGAGTTCCGCGCCGACAAGAAGGCGCGCGAGACGCAGATCGCCGAGCTGCGGCGCGACCTCCCGCAGATGCTCCTCGACCTCTCGGACCGCGCGAAGGCATTGCTGCCTCGCCTCGCGGACGCGCGCCCCTACGAGTCGTTGGCGGGCCTCGGCGAAGAGCTCGCGAAGCGCGTGGACGGTGCGAAGTCACTCGGCGACGAGATCCGCACCGCACTCGATCCGCAGAAGGTCCCGCTGCACGCGGCGGAGGATCGCGCGCCGCGCCTGCGCGAACACGTCGATCGTTTCGCTTCCCTCGTGCGTGAGGGCGAGTACGGGCTGCGGACGCGCTACCTCGGCGAGCCGATCGCGAAGCCGAAGACGGACCCGGCGGTCCTCCAGAAGATCCACAGCGACGAGGCCGCGGCGCTCGAGCTGATCATGGAAGGCATCCCGGAGACGAAGGCGGGCCTGTTGCAGCTCGCGACGGCGCGGCCGGAGTTGTTCGACGGGAAGCCGGACCGGATCACCGGCAAGCGGTTCGGCGAGCACCTCCTCGAGTTCATCCGGGACGAGCACCTGTACAAGTCGGAGCTCGACGGCTTCGCCGAGTTCCTCGATCGACTCGCCGTGAAGCGATACGACTGGCGCACTCCGGGGTACAGCCACTCGGTGTGTTCGACGATGAACACCTTCTACAACCACCCCGGGCTGATCCTCGATCTGATCGGCGCCGCGCGAGACGACAAGGGCTACAAGACCCACGGCGTCTTCTCCGGCGACGGCGATCGCCGCCTGAAGCCGATGGGTGACTTCCAGGCCGGCTTCCGCCCGGTGGATTGGGCCCGCGGCGGCAAGCTCCCGCCCGCGCGCCTCGGCTACGAGCGCGGCCTGCTGCGCGCCGTGGTCGACGAGCTGTCGTGCTCGGCGTACCGCCTCCCGCCGGATCGCTTCGCGTCGCTGTGCGATCCGGTCGCGGTCGGCATCAGCAAGCTGACCGGCGAAGTGGTGAAGTACGGCTACGCGTTCGCGATGAAGACCGGCGAAGACATCGCGAAGGCGGTGCAGAGCCAGGGCGACGAAGGCCTCGCGATGGCCGACGTCATGGTGAAGATTCGCGGCAGCGAGCCGTTCAACCTGCACTTCCCGGTCTTCTACGACTACGACCCGAAGACCCGCACGATGGCGATGCAGGAGTGGAAGCGCCCCGAGCAGCGGATCTCGGTCGACGACATCGAGATCGTCCCGACCGAGAAGAACCCGGGCGCCGCGATCTACTACCGCGAGAGCGAGGACCTCAAAGAGTTCCTCACTCCCTGGCGGCAGAAGAACTGGGAAGCGATTCGCCCCGACCGCGACGAGAAGAAGTCGTCCTCGAAGTCGGACGACTGATCTCTCGAGCGCGCCTCAGTTACAGGACTCTATCGGCTCGAGCGTCGCGTAGCCGACGGCGGACCGACCGTCGTCGGTGAGCGCGTAGTTCCACGCGAGGACGCGGTCCTCGAACTCGAGGCCGAAGCGCGGCGCGATCGCGTCGCAGCACGTGCAGGGCGCACCGACTTCACTCACGAGAATCTCGCCGTCGCGGCCGGCGCGCGGATCCCAGAGGCGGATCTGCCCGACGCCGTTCCCGCGGCACAGCGCGTCCTCGCTCTCGTAGTGGACGTACGCGACGAGGCCGTCGTGGAGCTGGGCCGCGCCGATCACGCCGCCGTCCGCGTCGCGGCGGAACACTTCGCTACCGAGCGCGACCTCGATGTGGCTCGCGAACTCGCTGCGCGGGCGCGGGCAGCGCGCGAGGACGTCGAGGCCCTGCGCGTCTGCGACTCGGCAGCCCGCCGAGATCGACGTGTTGAATCGCGTCGCGCTTTCGATCCGGTAGCCCGCCACGCGGCCGCTCTCGGAGTAGTAGAGGTGCTCGCGCGTGAGGGCCGGCGCGAAGGCGTCGGCGCCGGGCGGCGTCGAGAACTGGAGCCCTTCGCCGATCGTGTAGACGTCGAACGGTCGGCCGTTGGGCGACGCGCCCTCCGCGTAGACCGCGACGTGGCCACCGCCGTAGGTGACGTTCCACGTGTTGTCGCGCCCCGTGATGAACGCGCGGCCCGCCTCGGGGGTCCAGCCCGCCAACCAGTCGCGCTCGAGGTAGATGAGGCCGTGACGGTCGACGAAGGTCTGTCGGGCGCCGAGGTCGTTGCCACCGAAGAGCGGGTGGAACGTCAGCCCGACGGCCGCGACCTGCCGGCCGACGTCCGGGTGTTCGTAGTACAGGACGATCCCGTCCGAGCCCCCCTCGGTCCACGCGATCGCGCCGTCGCGCGCGTCGAGGATGCGGCGGTGCGCGCGGTGCTCGAACATCGGCCGCATCTGGTGCGTGTCGACGTCGATCACGTCGATGCCGTCGAGCTGGCCGTCGGCGTTCGCGAAGACGACGGCGCGCCCGGTGACGTACGGGGCTTCGAGGTAGAAGGTCTCGGCGGTGTGGACCTCGGCGTTCCACCCGACGACGACGCAGCTGGGCTCCGGCTCGGTCGGGGTCATCGGCTCGGGCGTGGTCGGCGCCAACCGATCGCCCGGGCCGAGGAGGTCGGAGCGCCCGCAGGCCGCGAGGGGGACGAGGGCGAGGAGGAGGGCAGCGCGCATCGTTGGGACCTCATACTCTCACGGGCCGGAATTCGGCCAAGGGCGTCCGCGCCCGGAGCGACTTCCACCGGTCGACGTGTAGGCACGACCTCCGTCTGCGTAGGATCCGGGGCGTCATTCCTACGTCCGCGTCGCCTCCGGCGCCAAATCCCGAGGCGCGTGGGCGTGCGCGAGGCTTGCCAAGGACGGCGCCATTCAAACGCGGCGGCGAGGGCCGCCAGGAGAGACAAAACACAGTGGCTTATCAAGCGGAATACATCTGGACCGACGGCACCGAGCCGACAGCGCTCGTGCGCTCCAAGACCCGGATCATCACGGACGCCCCCACCAAGGATCCGAGCGCGCTGCCCAAGTGGCAGTTCGACGGCTCCAGCACCAACCAGGCCCCCGGCCGCGACTCGGACTGCATCCTCGAGCCGGTCCGCATCGTCCCGGATCCGGTGCGCGGCGGCGAGAACATCCTCGTGCTCTGCGAGGTCCACAACCCGGACGGCACGCCGCACGCGACGAACCGTCGCGCGAAGCTGCGCGCCGCGCTCGACGCCGGCGCGGGCAAGGCCGACGCGTGGGTCGCGTTCGAGCAGGAGTACACCTTCTTCGAGGGGTCGCGTCCGCTCGGCTTCCCCGCGGAGCGCCGCTTCCCCGCCGCGCAGGGCCCGTACTACTGCGGCGTCGGCGCGGACGAGGTCTACGGGCGTGAGCTCGTCGAGGACCACACCGAAGCGTGCCTGCGCGCCGGCCTCTCCATCTGCGGCACGAACGCCGAGGTGATGCCCGGTCAGTGGGAGTTCCAAATCGGCGGCCCTGGCGTCGACCCGTTGATGGCGGCCGACCACCTGTGGCTCGCGCGCTGGCTCCTCTACCGGATCGGCGAGAACTACGACATCTCCGCGACGCTCGACCCCAAGCCGGTCCCCGGCGACTGGAACGGCGCCGGGATGCACACGAACTACTCGACCGCCAAGATGCGCACCGAGGGCGGCCGCGCCGTGATCGAGGAGGCCTGCGAGAAGCTGCGCGCGCAGCACGAGCGGCACCTCACGGTCTATGGCCACGGCAACGAGGGGCGCCTCACCGGCCTGCACGAGACCTGCTCGTACAAGGAGTTCCGCTGGGGCGTCGCCGACCGAACGTCGTCGATCCGCATCCCGCGCTCCGTGGCGAGCGACGGCTACGGCTACCTCGAGGATCGTCGCCCCGCGGCGAACGCGGATCCGTACAACGTGTGTGACGCGTTGCTGCGGACCACGCTCGACCTCTGGTAGTCGCGCCTCAGAGTCGTTCGAGGGCGGCCGCGATCGCTTCGGGGCCGCCCACCCGCCACCGCGCGCTCGTCGCGCCCTCGCCGACCTTCACCGTGAGCGCACCGGGGTGCGCCTCGAGCGTGCGGAACGCATCCTCATCCGTGACGTCGTCGCCCGCGTAGAAGATCTCCGTCGCGCCGACGTCGCCCGCGAGCTCCAGTAACGCGACGCCCTTGTGAATCCCGGGCGGGCGCGCCTCGACGACGCGCTTCCCGCGCACGAGCTCCACCGCCGCGTCCGCGAAGGCCGCCTCGAAGCGACGCTGGGCCTCGGCCTCGTCCGTCGGTGAGCACGCGCGCGTGTGCATCGCGAGGCCCGGCGCCTTGTCCTCGATCCACGCGCCCTCGATCGGAGCGATCGCGCGCTCCGCCGCCGCGCGACGATCCGCGATGCGATCCGCCGCGCCGTCCTCCAACGCGCGCACCTCGACGTGCCCGCGCGGCGTGCAGCGCTGCACGCCGTGGAGACCGATGCGCCAGACACTGTCGACCCGGAGGAGCGCGTCGACGCTCTCGATGCTCCGGCCCGTCACGATCGCGACGTCGTAGCGTCCGCACGCGACCAGCGCCTCGAGCGCGGCGCGCGCGCGAGGCGGCATCGCGGCGTCTTCGGGGCGGTCGACGATCGGCGCGAGCGTCCCGTCGAAGTCGAGCGCGACGAGGTGGCGGCCGTCGCGCCGCGCCCACTCTTCGAGGACGTCGTCCGTCAGGGGCGCCGTCAAACCCCGGCCTCCGCCGAGGCCTGCGCGGCGCGGAGGCTCTCGTCGAGCCACCAGTCGATGTCGCGGAGCGCGACGCGCGAACGCAGCCGACGCATGCGCGCGCGCTGTTCGTCGGGGTGCATCTTCAATGCGAAGTCGAGCGCATTGGCGACGTCGTTGATGTTGTACGGATTCACGAGGACGCTGTCGCGCCCGAGCTCTTCCGCGGCGCCGGTGAACTCGGAGAGCACGAGCACGCCGTCGTCCTCGACCCGGCACGCGACGTACTCCTTCGCGACGAGGTTCATGCCGTCGCGGAGCGGCGTGACCAGCGCGACGTCGGCGGCGCGGTACTGCGCAATCAGCTCTTCCTTCGGGAGGCCGCGGTACTGGTAGCTCACGGGGGTCCAACCGAGGCGGCTGTACTGTCCGTTGATGCGGCCGACGGTCTCGTCGACCTTGCGCTTGAGGTTCCTGTAGTCCTCGACCGCCGTGCGACTCGGGACGGCGATCTGCACGAACGAGACTTCGCCGCGGTAGCTCGGGTTGCGCTCGAGGAGGCGCTCGAAGGCGTAGAGGCGCTCGAGGATCCCTTTCGTGTAGTCGAGGCGATCCACGCCGAGGATGATCTTCTCGCCGCTCACCTTCTTCCGGATCTCGGTGACCTGCGACTCGACTTCGGGCGAGCGGGCGATCGCCTCGTGCGTGTCGACGTCGATCCCGATCGGGAACCACCCGACCTGCGTCGAGCGCCCCTGCCACAACACCTGCCCCGACGCTTCGTCGACCTGCGCACCGAGGATGTCGGCACAGCTCGTCATGAAGTTCTTCGCGTAGTTCTTCGAGTGGAAGCCGACGAGGTCCGCGCCGAGGAGGCCGAGCAACACGTCTTCGCGCCACGGCAACACGCGGAACACTTGCGCGGCCGGGAACGGCACGTGGTGGAAGTACGCGATCGCGCCGCGGTCCCGGCGACGCTCACGCACCATCCGCGGCGCGAGGCAGAAGTGATAGTCCTGGATCCAGACGAGGTCGCCTTCGCGCGACTCCTCCGCGACCGCGTCCGCGAAGCGCGCATTGACGCGCCGGTAGACCTCCCAGTCCTGCTCCTGGAAGTCGCAGCGATCGAGGAGGTAGTGACACAGCGGCCAGAGCGCGCGGTTGGCGAAGCCCTGGTAGTAGCGGCGCACTTCGCTCTGACTGAGCGGGACGCTGCGCAGGAGGAACGAAGGCTCACCCCCGCCCGGGACCATCGCGCGCGAGGCCTCGCCCGCGTCGGGCGCCCACGCGACCCAGACGCCGTCGGCCTGGGTCATCACCGGCGTGAGCGCGCTGACGAGGCCGCCGGCCTTCTGGACCCAGCGCTCTTCGCCGTCCTTCGACTTCTTCTTCGTGAACGGTTCGCGGTTGCTCAGCAGCACCAGCCGAGGGCTGGGCGTGGAGCGAACGCGTGTGGCGAACGGTCGGGGCATCTCGAAATCCGCGTGGATTGGAATGGCCGTATCAGCCTGAGCGAGATCGGACAAATCGGGCCATTCGGCATGCACCTTCGGAGCCAGACCGCGCCTCGAACACTTGTGCGGGGCGATTGTGGCGACCTGCCACTGTCGTGTGTTTCGATGTCGCGGAATGGACATCGTGACCGCCAAGCGGCTCCTCACCCGGACGTTCGAGATCGGCCCGGACGCGGAACCTCCGGGCCTCGACGCCCACGGATTGATCGGAGACGGCCTCACTTGTGCGTTGGTTCGCGTGGACGGCGCGATCGACTGGCTGTGCCTCCCGCGCTTCGACTCGCCGAGTGTGTTCGGCGCCGTTCTCGACGAGGACAACGGCGGGCGCCTCCAGATCGCGCCGAAGTCGCGCCCGTTCGTCTCGCGTCAGAAGTACGAGCCGGAGACGAACGTCCTGGAGACGCTGTTCGAGGTGCCCGGCGAGGGCGCCGTCCGCATCACGGACTTCATGCCGTGGATGAACGACGATCGCGCCTGCTACCACGAGGTCCACCGCCGCATCGAAGGGGTCTCGGGACACGTCCCGCTCGAGATCGTGTTCGACCCGCGCTTCGACTACGGCCGCGCGAAGCCGAAGTTCGAGAGGAGCCCGCACGGCGCGATGGCGCGCCACGGTGACGACACGCTGTGCATCGCCGTCCGCGAAGACGTCGCCGCGACGATCCACGAACGCAAGGAGGGCGGCGTCGCATTCGACGCCACTGTGGGGCCCGGCGATCACCGCTGGGTGATCGTGTCCTGGGGCGGACCGGCCGTCGCGCCGCTGCCGCAGTACCGCGCGTGGGAGCTCCTCCGCGCGACGCGCCGCTCGTGGCGGCAGTGGACCACGCAGAACTTCACGTACGAGGGGCCGTGGCGCCACCACGTCATGCGCTCGGCGCTCGTGCTGAAGCTCCTGCAGTACGCGCCCACCGGCGGGATGGTCGCGGCGCCGACGACTTCGCTCCCGGAGTGGCTCGGGGGCGAGCGCAACTGGGACTACCGCTACGCGTGGACGCGCGACTCCGCGATGAGCGTGCGCTCGATGAACCGCATCGGGTTCGGGCACGAGGCGCAGGAGTTCTTCCACTTCGTGCGCGACGTGCTCGACGCGACGCCGCACGTCCCCGTGATGACCACGATCGACGGTGCGCCCGTGCCGGAGGAGCAGATCCTCGAACACCTCGCGGGCCACGTCGGATCGCGCCCGGTGCGCATCGGCAACGGCGCGCGCACGCAGACGCAGCTCGACTGCAGCGGCTACCTGTTGGACGCCGCGCACGTCTACGAGAACGCGGGCGGCTCCCTCACGCTGCGCGTCTGGCGGCACCTCGTGGAGGCGGTCGACGAGACGGTGCGCCGCTGGGCGGATCCGGACCACGGCATCTGGGAGCCGCGCCGCCCGCCGCGACACAACGTCCACACGAAGTTGATGGCGTGGGTGACGCTCGACCGCGCGCTCGAGATCGCCCCTCTGTTCGGCGGCATCCCGCAGGAGTCGACGTGGCGCGGTACGCGCGACGCGATCCGCCACGCGATCATGTCCGAGGGGACGACGCCGGACGGCAAGCTCTACCGCCCGATCCTCGGCGACGGCCACGACGAAGACGTCGACGCGGCGCTGCTCGTCATGAACCGCTACGGCTTCACCGAGAAGGGCGACCCGAAGAACCTCGC
>JAUHYN010000337.1 GCA_030426505.1 bacterium
CGGCGATCGGCGTGATCGTCGGTCAGGCGCGGTCGGCGCCCGGGACGCTCCGGCCGCCACCTTGACAGTGTGACCACCCGGTCATATGACTGGGTGGTCACATGCCGACCGACACCTTCCACCGACTCCCCGACGCGCGCCGGTCCCGCCTCGTCGACGAGGCGGTCCGCGAGTTCTCCGAGCACGCGTTCCACGAGGCGTCGTTGTCGCGAATCGCTCGGAGCACGCGGATCGCGAAGGGCTCGTTCTACCAGTACTTCGACGACAAGCTCGATCTCTACCGATGGTTGATCACCGAGGAGGCGCCGCGCCTGAAGCGCGCGTTCATCGGCGAACGTCGCGCGTCGGACGACTTCTGGGCGAGCTTCGAGCGCTTCGTGGAGCGCGGGATGGCGTTCCTCGTCCAGCACCCGCGGTTCGCGCGGTTGTCGGCCGTCGCAGCGGACCCCTCCGCGGATCCCGCGATTCGCGGGCTCCACAGCGCCATCTGCGACGCGGGCCTCGCCGAGCTCCGTAGCCGCCTCGAGGAGGGCATCGCGGAGGGCGCGATCGACGCGAACGTCGACCTCGGCCTCGCCACCCACTTCGTCTCGCACGTCATCGGCCCGGCGCTGACGGACGTGGTCCTGAACGAGCTCGGCGCGGATCTTCACGAGGTGCTCGCTTCCGACGCGCTCCGGCGGCGCCTCGACGCGCGACGTCGCAAGCGCCTCGCCAAACGTGCCGTCGCGTTCGTCCGCGGCGGCCTGAACCAAGGAAAGGAATGAACCATGGACAACGACTTTCGAGGGCGCGTCGCGTTCGTCACCGGGGGGACGTCGGGGATCGGTCTCGCGACGGCGCGCGCGTTCGTCGATGCGGGCGCTAAAGTGGTGGTCGCCGCGCGTGGACGCGAGGCGGGCGAGCGCGCGCGTGACGAGCTCGGCGCCCACGACGCGCTATTCGTCGCGATGGATGTCATCGACGAGGCGTCCGTGGCCGCCGCCGTTCAGGAGACGATCGATCACTTCGGTCGCCTCGACTTCGCGGTGAACGCCGCCGGCATCGGCGGGCACCTCGCCCCCATCGAAGAGACGGACCAGGAGATCTGGGACCGTGTGATGACCGTGAACGCGCGAGGCGTTTGGCTGTCCATGCGCTACGAGGTCCCGGCGATGCTCGCATCGGGGGGCGGCGCGATCGTGAACCTGAGTTCGATCTACGGGCTCGTCGGCAAGGCGAATCACCACGCGTACGTCGCGTCGAAGCACGCGGTGGTCGGGATGACGAGGTCGGCCGCGCTCGAGCTCGCGCGACGCGGCGTCCGGGTCAACGCGCTCTGCGCCGGCGCGACCCGAACCCCCGCAATGGTCCAGGCGGAAGCCGCGATGCCCGAGGCGGTCGAGCAGCTCGTCCAAGAGCACCCGATGGAGCGCATGGCGACGGAGGCGGAAATCGCCGACGCGGTCGTGTGGTTGTGCTCTCCGGGCGCCGGGTTCGTGACGGGCGCTGCGCATGTCGTCGACGGCGGCCTCCTCGCGGCGTAGGAGCCCGCAGCAAGTAGCTTCCAGTCCGCAGCAAGATCTCCCGAGCGCATCAGGCGCTGAAGCGTCGCACCGAAGAGCTGCCGGCTGCCCGCTGGTCGCTGAGAGCTAGCCACGACGTGTCCGTCGCGCGCCTCGTCATCGTGGTAGGACGCGCGATCGGCGCGCCCAGGCGTGGCAGTTTGGTACCTGTGGTCCCGCCCCGGGACCGTCGTCTCCCTCTGGCATCGTTCGTGCTGATGATTGGGGATCGTGCCCGCCCCGACCTCCACGCCCCCCCTGGAACCTCCTCTCGCCCCCGCGTCGCGGAGCGCTTCACTCCTCACCGGCCGAAAGCGCGTGCGTCGAGTCCGGAAGATGACGACGCTGACGGTGCTCGCGTCGCTCACGATCGTCCTGACCGGCCTGCACTTCATCTCCGAGATCGTCGTGTACACACTCCTCGGCGCGCTGGTCGCCGTCGCCGTCGAGCCGATCGGTCGCTTCCTGCGCGAACGCAAAGTCCCGCCGTACGGCGCCGCCGCCGCCACCATCTCGGCGGTGCTCTTCGCGGCGGTGGGCCTCGCGGTCCTCGTCGCGAACGCGTTCAGCGCGCTGTCCGCGAACTTCAACGCCTACGAGCGCGCGTTCCGCGGCTTCCAACGGACGGCGATCGCCTACCTGAGGAACGAGCGGCTCGACAGCATCGTCCCGATCGTGCGCCACGTCGACGTGCAGAGCGGCGCGAAGGAGACGCTCCTCGACGGTCTCGTCGGCACGGCCTCCGTGCTCGGCAGCCTATTGATGGTCCTGATCGTGACGATCTTCGTCCTGCTCGAGGGCGCTACGTTCCCAGACAAGCTCGCGCGCATGACGAACGGCGCGAAGCAGGTCCGTCACGAGGCGCGCCGCACCATCCAGCGCGTGCAGCGCTACCTCCTCGTGAAGACCGCGACGTCGGCGGCGACCGGCGTGTGCGCCGGACTGCTGACCTACGCCGCCGGTGTGTCGAGCCCGAGCCTCTGGGGCCTCCTCGCCTTCGTCCTCAACTACATCCCGTTCATCGGTAGCCTGATCGCGGCCGCGCCGGCGGTGCTGATCGCGTTCGTGGAGATCGGTCCCGCCGCAGCCTTCACCGTGGGCGTCGGGTACGCCGTGATCAACGTGATCATCGGGAACATCATCGAGCCGCGAATCCTCGGCAGCACGCTGGGGCTATCTCCGCTGGTCGTCCTCCTCTGCGTCGCGCTGTGGGGTCTGATCCTCGGACCGATCGGCGCGCTGCTGTCGGTGCCGATCACGATGGTCATCAAGATCGTCCTCGAGCACAGCGAGCGCTACCAGTGGGTCGCAATCCTGCTCGAGCAGGGCCGTACACCGGGTGAGTCGTCCGCAGTGTCGCGGCCGCTGATGCAGAACACGACCGAGACGATCCAACCCGTCATCCCGGACGCGTAGGCAACTACTCCCAGAACCGCCACACCAACGCCGTCGACACCACCCACCGCAGCCCCCACGCCGCGACCAGCGCCAGCGCCGCACCGCGCAGGCCGTCGGCTTCGGCGAGGAAGGCCGTCAAGCCGGCATGCACCAACACGAGCGGGACGTTGAGCGCCGCGAACCAGGCGAGCGCGCGATCGCTGGTGCGGCCGCCGAGGAGCGCCGAGGGGAGCGCGTAGATCACCTTGATGACGCCGGCCGCGACGAACCACCCGATGAGGCCGGCGCTCGCGTCGTACTCGCCGTCGTAGACGAGGTGGAGCACCGGCTCGCCGAGCAACAGGTAGCCGACCGCGCCGAGCGCGGCGACGCCGCCGACCATTCCGCCGAGGCGGACCAGATCCACGCGCTCGCTCTTCGCGAGCTTGGGGAGCAACACGAAGCCGAGCGCGGTCGACGCGAGATCGAACGCCATCAACAGCGTGAGCACCGCTTGGTAGTCGGCGAGCGCGTCCTGACCGAGGGCGCCGCCGAGCACGAGGCGATCGAGGTGACGCGTCGCGATCAGGCAGAGCTGGATCGACCAGAACATCAGCCCCGTCCGGCGCCACGTCGAGGGCAACGGCGTGTCGCCCGACGGCGCGCCCCTCAACGCGAGCGGCCCGAGCAGCACGCCCGCCCCCGCGATCACGCCGAACGCGATCACCGCGGACGACTTCGTGAGCGCGCCCGCGAAGAAGAGCCCCGCGATCACCACGCCGAGCGCGAGCGACCAGTAGCGGAGCAACAGCGACGCGATCAGGAAGCGCCCGAGCGGACGCAACAAGCCCGCGGAGACGAGCTCCGAGACCGCGAGCCCCGCCGCCGCCGCGACGACCACTCCGATCGCCACTGGCTCCAACTCGAACACCCACGCCGCGACGACCGCGAGCACGACCGACAGCGCGATCGACTCGAACAACGCGCGCCGCATCGTCGCGGGCCACGCGAGGGTCTTCACGTCGCCGCGCGCGAGGATGCGCGCGAACGCGTTGGACTGGCCGACAAGCGCGAACGCGCCGACGACGGTCGCGAGCGACAGCACCAACGAGAACTGACCGAGCGCCGCCTTCGACGCGCGGCCGATCAGGATCATCGCGACGAACTGTGCGAGCGCGGCGCCGACCATGACGGCGCCGACGCCCGCACTGGAACGGAGGGCCCCGCGCATCGCCTCAACCGCGCAGCGACGCGTACGCGTCGAGCAACGCGGGGGCGCCGAGCTTCGACCAGTTGTGGCGGTTGACGACGAACCGACGCCCGGCCGCGCCGTAGTCGCGTCGGCGCTCGATGTCGGTGGCCATGGTGTGGAGCGCCTGGGCGAAGCGCTCCGGATCTTCGACGTCGACCGAGATGCCGCACGCGGCTTCGTCGACGAGGCGCGCGAGCGGCGCGGCGTCCGACGTGACGAGCGGCAGACCGTACGCGAGGAACTCGTAGATCTTGTTCGGCATCGTCGTCTCGACGTGCGGCGTCTTCACGTGCGGCACCAACCCGACGTTCGCCGACGCCATGAACTCCCCGAGGCGATCGTGCGGCTGCCAGCCCGCGAACGTCACGCGCCCCTCGAGGCCGAGCGCTTTCGCTTGTCGCTCGAGCGCGACGCGCTCCTCACCGTCGCCAACGAGGACGATGCGCACCGCGGGCTCCGGCGGGTTCTTGGCGAGCGCGTCCAACAGCTGGGAGAGGCCGCGCGTCGGACCGAAGATCCCGGTGTAGAGGAACACGACCTCGTCATCCGGCGGCCGCGCATCCTCGGGGGCCGGCGGCAGATCCGCGAGGTCGAGGACATTGGGGACCACGGTCACGCGGTTCGGCGCGACGCCGAGCCCGATGAGGCGCTGCCGCTGCTCCTCGACCACGACCAAGCAGTGGTCGGCCGTCGCGAGGCTCACGCGCTCCAGTCGATGGAGCGCGCGCATCCGTTGGAAGACGAAGCGCCCCGCGGGCGACGAGACCTCGTCCGCGATCATCGACGGGTAGTCCTCGTGCAGATCGAAGACGACCGGCACGCGCCGCGTCTTCGCGATCGCGACGGCGGCCATGACGAGCGGCAGATCGTGGACGTGCAGGACGTCGACGCCCTCGTCGTGGACGAGCCGCGTGATCGCCGCGAGGTAGAACGGGTTCACGGGCACCGGGAGCGACAGCCACCGCGCGGTGCGCGGGCCCGCGAAGTCGAGCGGCGGGAGTCGCAGCACGCGCATCCCGTCGATGCGCTCCTCGCGCTCGGCGCCCTTGCGGTTGCGCGCGACGAGCAGGACCTCGTGCCCAGCCGACACGAGCGCGCGCGCCTCCCGGCGCACCCGAACGTCCGGCGGATACTCCTTATCGAGGATCATCCCGACGCGCATGGGCTCACCGTCGACGCGCGGCGTCGCTCGTCGAGAGGTACGGCGCGGCCGCCTCCGCTGCGATCACGAGGATCGAAGCGAGGATCGCGCCGGTGAACAGCCCGAGCAGCACGGTCAACGCGCGCGAGGGACCGTGGCGCGCCGGCTTCGTGTCCGGACCGGCGATCACGCGCGTGGGGAACGCCTTGGGCGGGAGGTTCGACTCCTTGAGCGCCGCGATGTCCTTCGCGAGGGTGGCCATCGCGGTCCAGCGCCCCATCTCCGGCCGCCCGTCGAGCTGCTTCGGCGCGGGCTCCTCCTCCTGCTTCATCTCGGCGAGGATCTGTTCGAGCTGCGCGATGCGCGCGACGTTCTCCTTGCGCGCGGCCTCGAAGATCGCGTCGTGCTCGGCGGTGAGCGTGTCGACCGACTTCTGCGCGACCTCCTCGGCGAGCTTCGCGCTCGGGGCCTCGACCACGTACTGCACGAGGCGGCCCTGGCCGTGGACGGTCGCGCTGAGGATCAGGACGCTCCTCAGATCGTGCGGGGCGCACCCCGCGGCCTTCGCGGCGTCGGCGACCGAGATCTTCGCGAGGTCGAGGACGGCGGACAGCGAAGACAGGCGCTGGGCGAGCTCGTCGCCCTGCTCCACGAACCCGACCGGAGCGATCGCTCCGACGCGGATCTGCACCACCGCCTGGCTCGCGCTCGGTCGCAGCAGGGCGAGCCCGCCGGCCGCGGCCCCACAGACGATCGCACCCAGCAGGACGATGAATCGGCGGCGCCAGACGGCGGCGATCAGCCGGCCGAACCCCCCATCGCCGGGTGTCGAGGGCTCGGAGAGCGGCAGGGAGTCGTTCAGAGCGGGCGGACGCTAATGAAATCGGGTCGGGTGTGTCAACGCGCCGTTGCGGCACCGGATCCGGCCGTGCCAGCGTCCCGCGCGATGGCGACGCGCCACCTCAGTCACGACGAGGACGCCTACTTCGGAGGGGACACCGCCTACGAAGACGACAAGAACCGACGCCGCCTCGATCGCGTCGCGCGCGTCGTCGGCGACCTCTCGGGCAAGCGCCTCCTCGAGGTCGGCGTCGCGTACGGCGCCTTCCTCCTCGCCGCCCGCGCGCGCGGGATGGAGGTCGCCGGCCTCGAGCTCGAAGACGTCCTCGCCGAGCGCGCGAACGCCCACCTCGGCCCGGACACCGTCCGCGTCGGCAACGCGGCCGAAGCGTGGCCATTCGAGGAGGGCGCGTTCGACGTCATCGCGATGTTCGACGTCCTCGAACACCTCGAGTCGCCGTCCGTCGGGATCGCCAACGCCCGCCGGCACCTCACGCCGGGTGGCGTGCTGATGATGACCACCCCGAACGACGGTCTGGGCTACGCGCTCCGTCGACTGCCGGTCTTCGGCATCCCCGATCGGAACCCCGGCCACATCTCCGTCGCGCCCCCGGACGTCTGGCGCCAGGCGATGACCGCCGCGGGGCTCGAGCTCGTCGACGCGTGGTACGGCGAACACCTCGGGCACGTGCGCGGCCTGACGCGCCTCGACATGCTCGCGAAGCGCTTCGGTGCGGATCCCTCGCAGTGGTCCGTATTCGATCCGCTGCAGCTTTCGATCGGCATCATCGCGCGCCGCCCCGTCTGACGATGGACACGCCGCGACCGCTCACGCTACCCCGTCCGCCGTGTCGCGGACGGTGTGGCTGACGATCGGGTGCATCGCGCTCTCCGTCGTCGGCGCCGTCGCCGTGACGCGCATCGGGTGGCCCGTCGTCCCGCTGTTGCTGGTGGGGTCGATCGGGACGGGCCTCGCGCTCCGTCGCCCGTTCCACGTGCTGTTGCTGTTGTGGTTCGTCACCGCGCTCGTCCCGCACGGCAACCTCGGTGACCTGTGGTTCCGCCAAAACCTCGGCGTCCCCGTCCACCCGATCGACGCGCTCTACTGGTTCGCGCTCGGCGTGTGGCTCTTCGCGTGGATGCTCGACCGCTTCGACCTCCGCCGCATCCGCGGCCGCATGTCCCTCGCGCCGCCGATGCTCGCCGTCCTCTTCACGATCGCGGTCGCGGTCTTCGTCGGCGCAGTGAATCGCCACGAGACTTGGGATCTCTTCCGCGACGTCCGCAACGCGGCGCTGTGGTTGATGCTCCCCGTCGCGTGGGTCGAGCTGCACGACGAGCGCCGCGTCCGCCAGGCCATCGGCGTCATCGTCGCGGGGACCCTGCTGTACGCCGCGGCGATCACGATCATCTCGTTCCTCCCCGACACCCAGTGGCCGCGCTCGGTCATCCTCGAACACTGGCGCGGCAGCGCGCGCATCTACTTCCACAACCACTTCGTGTTCCTGACCGTGCTCCCGCTCGTCACGACGTACGCGATCGCGGGGCGGCGCTTCTCCGCTCGGGTGTGGCGCGCGCTCCCGGCGCCGATGATCGTGTGGGCGACGTGGGCCTCGATCACGCGCTCGCTGATCGTGCTCGTGCCGGCGATGGCGGCGTTCGCGTTGTTCGCGCTGACGTGGACCCACCGCGAACGCGGCCGAATCCGCCGCCCCGTCTCCGTGTTGCTCGCCGCCATGTGTGCCTTCGCGATCGCGTGGAAGGTGAAGGACGTGATGCGGCCGGCCGCCGACCCGGTCGCGGACTCCGCCGTCGCGCGTCGCTTCTCCGCGCTCGGCTCGGACCCCACGAAGAAGGACGTGTCGCTCAAGGGCCGCGTCCAGTCGTACGAGCTCGCGTTCGAGCAG
>JAUHYN010000338.1 GCA_030426505.1 bacterium
GTCCGACGCCATCATCGCGTTCCACTGCTTCTCCCGGTCCATCGACGGCGTGTCGACGATGCCGACGTGTCCGGATTGTTCGACGTGTTCGAGCAGGAAGTCGGGCCTGAGCAGTGCGCCCGCGAGTGCTTCCACGTGGACGTCGCACTGGGCTTCGAGCGCCCAACGCGACACTGCGCGGAAGGGATCACCGTCGACGAGATCGACGCCGCGACCGCGACGTGCGAGCTCTCCGGCGATCGTGATGGTCGTGAGCGACTTGCCCGACCCCCCCTTCAGTCCTACGACCGCGATGACTGGCATGCGAACCTCACTTTGCAGAAAGCTCGGCCCTCGGCGCAAGACGTTGAGGGCGCGTCAGCGACCAAATTTCTTCCACGCATCCGGCAACTCCGTCTCGAGCAACCGCTCTGCGGAACCACCATCGAGCAGGACGAACTTCAACGTCGCCTGACATGCGACTTCGTCGTTCTGACTGATCATGACCTCGGTCTCGATCACGCGGCGATTCGACTTGGTGACGCGCCCTCGGCCCACCGTCTCCACGCCGATACGAACGGGACGCTTCAAGCGGCACTCGGCGTGCGTCGTGAAGCCGAACTTTTCGAACCTCTCGATGATGGACCACGCGGCGATCTCGTCTGCGAGCGTCATGACGAGGCCGCCGTGCATGACGCCGGGCGGACCTTGGTACCGATCGTCGGGGACAAAACGTGTGACGACCCCGCCGTCCTCGCGCTCGAACGCGAGGCGGAAGCCGATCGGGTGCGCGGGCGCGCAGCCGAAACACGGTTGGTCTTCGCCGAAGAGGCGGCCGTCGAGCGGAGCGATCATCCGCTCGCTCGTAGCAGGCGCCGCCGCCGCGCGGCGACCTCGCATTGACACGAGAACCTTTGTTCAGTATCGATCCGAATCGTGGTCCTCGCGGCGCAGGGCTCCCTGTTCGGGACAAACGACGCACCCTCCATCGATCCGGCGCTCACCGGGCTGCGCCGCGTCGCGCTCGACGACGACGCCTGGATCGATCACCTCCCCGGGTGGGTCGAGGGGCACGCCGTCCTCTTCGACCAGCTGCGCACCACGATGGCGTGGCGCTCCGCGCGCCGGCCCATGTACGACCGCGTCGTCGACGTCCCGCGTTTGCTCGCGACCGTGCCGGACGACGGTGAGGCACCGCCGATCGTGGACGCGATGGCGTTCGCGTTGTCGGCCCACTACGGGCTGATGTTCGAGCACGTCCACATGGCGTTGTACCGGGACGGGCGCGACAGCGTCGCGATGCACGGCGACCACGTCGTCTTCGACACGATCGTCCCGATCGTCTCGGTGGGGACGCCGCGAAGGTTCGTGTTGAAGCCGAAGGCGGGCGGGCCGTCGAGGAGCCTCACTTTGGGGTGGGGCGACCTGTTGGTCATGGGTGGGAAGTGTCAGTCCACGTGGCTGCACGGCGTCCCGAAGACCGCGCGCGCTCAGCCGCGCATCAGCGTGATGTTCCGGACGCAGGCGAGCCGCGACGGTCAGCGCCCGGTGTAGTCGCGGACCTTCGCGAGGATCTCTTCGCCGTCGAGGTTCTCGTTGCCGCTCGGCGTACCGTGCGTCGTCACGTAGTCGATCACCATCGTGTCGCGCGGGACGATCAGATCGAAGCCGCGCCCGATCGCGAACGGCGAGTCGTCGAACACACCCGCGGTCGGCGCGGTCTCCCCGTCACCGACACAGATCCCGCGGTCGGCGCCGAAGCCGCGCATCGTCTCGTAGCAACTCTCCGCGGTCCCCGCGCGCCCGCGCGAGTCCTGTTGCAGCACCCAGACGATCCGGGCGCCCGCCGCTTCGATTTCATCGTCGACCGTGGCCACCGACCTGGTGTGCCGAATGCACGCGCTTCACCACGCGGGGATGGAGACGAACAACAGGACGTCGAACGGGCTCCAGTCCATGTCGTCGTCCGTGTTGCAGTGCGCGTGTTCGAGCTCGAGGTCCGTCGCGTCGTTGGACATCGTGCGGGCGGGCCAGCGGTAGGGCCAGATCACCTGGTCCTTCGTCATCGGCTCGACACCGCCCGGGTAGCCGCAGCCGCCGGTCGCCGGTCCGCCGTCGCGGACCGTCGCGCCGTTCGGGACGCCGGGGCTGTTGCCGCAAGCGAACCCGAGGAGCGACATCATGGCGATCCAGCCGCGCATCGTCGGATCGGAGCCTGCCACCGGGGCGGTTCATTGACCAGTCAGGGGATGTTAGATCGCCTGGATGCCCTACGCCGCCGAGAGCCCGTATCGGGTCCCGTTCGACAAGAAGTTCCGAATCGCCGACGCGCGCACGAAGCCCCCGAAGGATGCGCCGAAGAAGAAGGCCCTCGAGGAGGAGCTCGCGCACCACGTCGACCGCCTCGCAAAGATCCAGCGCAAGCTGTACGCCGACGATCGCTTCTCCGTCCTGGCGGTCTTCCAGGCGATGGACGCCGCGGGAAAGGACAGCACGATCCGCAAGGTCTTCTCGGGCGTGAACCCGGCGGGCTTCCAGGTCACGCCGTTCAAGAAGCCGTCGACCAAAGAGCTCGACCACGACTTCCTCTGGCGCACCTCGCTCGCGCTCCCCGAGCGCGGACGCATCGGCGTCTTCAACCGCAGCTACTACGAAGAGGTGCTCGTGGTGCGCGTCCACCCGGAGATCCTCACGTACCAACGCATCCCGAACGTCGACGTGAAGCACGTGTGGAAGGAGCGGTTCGAATCGATCGCCGACTACGAGAAGCACCTCGCCCGCAACGGCACCGTCATCGTGAAGTTCTTCCTGAACGTGTCGCGCGAGGAGCAGAAGAACCGCTTCATCGCGCGCCTCGAGGATCCGAAGAAGAACTGGAAGTTCGCCGAGTCCGACCTCTCCGAGCGCGGCCACTGGGCGGCGTACCAGGACGCGTACCAAGAGGTGTTGTCTCGGACCTCGTTCGAGCACGCGCCGTGGTACTGCATCCCGGCCGACGACAAGCCGTTCATGCGCCGCACCGTGGCCCAGATCCTCGCGGACACGATCGAGGGACTCCCCCTGCGTTGGCCGGAGCTGTCGAAGGCCGATCAGGAGCGGGTGCCCGAGTGGCGGGCGGCGCTGGAGCGCGACGCCTGATTTAGCCCTTTGAACGGGGTCCGCGGCGGTGCTACGACGAGCCCGCCGTGGAGTTCCCGACGATCAAGTTCGTCTACTTCGCGCTCATCACGCTGACGATCAGTTGGCTCCTGTACCAGAAGCGCACCGTCCAGAAGGTCTTCCTCCTCGCCGCGTCCTACTGGTTCGCGTGGCAGTGGAAGCCGCTGTTCCTCGGCGTGATCGTCTTCTCGTCGCTGATGAACTACGCCTTCGGGCGCGCGATCCACCGGATGCGCGGTCACCCGCGGCGCAAGGCGGTGCTGACGGTCGGCCTGCTCGCGAACCTCGGCGTCCTCGGGTTCTTCAAGTACTACGGCTTCTTCGTCGAGAACCTCGAGAACCTCACGGACCTCCTCGGGCTCTCCGTCCACCTGCCGCTCCTCGAGGTGATCGTCCCGTTCGGGATCAGCTTCTACACGTTCCAGAGCATGGCGTACTTGGTCGACACGCACCGCGACCAGGCCGTTCAGCCGGAGACCCTCCTCGACTGGATGCTCTTCATCAGCTTCTTCCCGCAGCTCGGCGCGGGGCCGATCTGTCGGTCGCACGAGCTGTTGCCGCAGCTGCACGCGCCCGCGCCGGAGCGTATCGAGAAGCTGTCGACCGCCGTCGCCCTGATCGGCACCGGGCTCTTCAAGAAGATGGTGATGGCCACGTACCTCGCGTCGCACACCACGACCGACGCGTTCCTGTTCCCGAAGAACTGGTCGGCGATCGAGCTCGTGCTCGCGACGTACGCGTACACCGCCCAGGTCTACCTCGACTTCTCGGGCTACACGGACATCGCGCGGGGCGTCGGGCTGTTGTTCGGCTTCGATCTCCCGGAGAACTTCAACTACCCGTACCGCGCGACCGACATCGGCGACTTCTGGCGGCGCTGGCACATCACGTTCTCCACGTGGCTGCGCCACTACATCTACTTCCCGCTCGGCGGCTCGCGCGACGGCAAGCTGCGCACGTACTTCAACCTGATGGTGACGTTCGTGGCGTGCGGCGTGTGGCACGGCGCTTCGTGGGGCTACATCATCTGGGGCACGCTGCACGGGATCGGGCTGAGCGTGTACAAGGCGTCGCTCGACATCCGGCGTGACCTCGGCATGAAGGCGAAGGGCCCCTGGCCGTGGTGGTGGATGGCGGCGGGCTGGTTCACGACGCTGTCGTTCTGCGCGTTCGCGCGCATCTTCTTCAAGACGCCGGACCTCGCGACCGCGTTCGACTTCTGGGGCGTACTCTTCTCGTTCACGGCGCGCGGCGCCGGGTTCGATCTCGGCGTGTTGTTCCTGACCCTGCTCACGATCTTCATGAACTTCTACGGGCGCCCGATCTTCGACGCGCTCGTCAACCTGCACGAACGCATCCCCGCGTTCGCTCGCCCGATCGCGTGGGCGGCGATGATGATCGCGCTGTTCACGCTCAAGCCCGAGGGCATGGCGGCGACGATCTACTTCTCGTTCTAGGGCGCGCGCGATGAGTCGAGAACCACGCTACGTCCGTCCGCTCGCGCTGCAGATCAGCGTGTGGAGCGCGGTCGCGTTCCTCACGGTGTACGGCGCGTCGCACGTGCGGGACGAGATCACGAAGAGCGAGGAGCTGGGGCAGGTCGAGTGGCTCGCGGACGTAGCGACCTCGGCGATGAAGCTCTCGGACACCCTCGGCCTCTCGGCGCTCGACGAATCGCTGCAGGACGTCCGCAAGGCGATCAACGCGCCGTACACGGTGCTCGAGGCGGAGCCGGTCGAGGAGCCGCCGCCGCCGCCGGACGTCGAGCCTCCGCCGCCGCCGGTCGCGGAGCCGGGCGCGCTCCCGCACCACGTCGGCGCGCGGAAGCGGCGCGTGTTGGTGATCGGCGCGTCGTCGATCCAGTTCGCGGTCGGCGTGGAGTTCGAGAAGCGGCTGCCCACGTACGACGGCGTGAAGGTGAAGCGGTTCGGTCAGCTCGCGACGGGGCTGTCGCGGCCGGACTTCATGGACTGGCCGAAGAAGCTCGAGGCGCTCGCGTCGCAGTTCAAGCCGGACCTGGTGATCACGAACTTCGGCGGCAACGACGCGCAGGCGATCCCGGTCGGCAAGTACGACAAGACCAAGTTCACCGATCCGGGGTGGGACGACGAGTACGCCAAGCGGGTGAAGGAGATCATCGACATCTCGAAGAAGCACGGCGCGGACGTCGTGATGCTCGGCATGCCGATCATGCGGAAGGTCTCCTTCAAGGAGAAGATCACGCGCCTCAACCGCGTGACCAAGAAGACCGCCGAGGCGGAGGGCGCGCTCTACATCTCGACCTACGAGATGGCGAGTACGCCCGACGGCGAGTACCGCAAGACGATCGAGTACAACGGCAAGCGCGGGCTGATGCGTACGAGCGACGGCATCCACTACACGCGCCTCGGCGCGCAGTACGTCGTCGAGCAGGTGATGCAGGCGATCCAGCGGCGGTACCGCTTCGTGGATCCCGAGCCGGAGCTCGCCGTGCCGCAGCCGCACGGGTTCGAGTCCGAGATCTTGGGCGAGCGCGTCGACTACGTCGCGTACGTGCCGCGCGGGGAGGGCGAGAAGTTCTCGTGGGTCGTGATGACGCCGAAGCCCGCGTGGTCCGAGTGGCCGAACCACCCGCACCGCGCGCTGCAGAGGGCCGCGCAGAGCCGAAAGCAGATCGTCGTCCTCCCGAAGGAGGCGCCGCCGCCGGACGTCCTCTCGAAGGAGCTGATGCGGGACGTGAAGCGGCACCTCCCGGTCGACGGCGACGCGACGATCGTGGAGGACGGCGCCGCGTGGCTCGCGCCGAAGGCCGCCCCGAAGGAGCCGTAGCCCGCGTTCAGCGCTGCATCGCGGCGTCGCGGATCGGCACGATGACGTCTGTCCCGTTGCCGAATGGCGTGACGACACAGTCGCCGCTCATGTCGAACTCCACCTCGGCGACCTTCCAGAAGTCGTTCGTGTCGCCGTTGATGTAGTTGCCCTGGAGGAGCACCGGTCCGTACGTCTCCTTCTCGACGCCGTCGCAGAAGATCCGCACGAGGGCGTCGACCGGGGGCGGAGCGTCGCCGCCGATGTCCGCGGTCTCGACGCCGAGCGCGTAGCGCACGCCGGGCGTGGGGACGTCGAGGAAGATGCGCTGCGGGCCGTAGATGAAGCCGACCCAGAGCGGGTCGTCGGAGAAGTCCATCGGGATGTCCCAGTCGATCGGGTTGTCGAAGCAGCGCGGTCCGCCGCAGCTGTACGTCTCGTCGAACCACGTCGTGGCCATCGGGTGGAGGATGTACGCGAAGAGCACTTCGGTCGAAGCGAAGCGCGGCTTCATCGGGCTCCAGATCAACTCCATGCGGAAGCCGGAGACGATCGTCGGGTTCATCGTGAACTCACACGCCGACATCTGGCGGTCGTCGTCGATCGCGATGTACCGGAGGCGGTAGCTACCATCGAGGTCGAGGAGGATCGTCGCGGCCTCCTGGTCGCGCGGGAACGGCTCGGCGTACGAGCCGAGCGGGACGTCCTCCGCGCGCCACTCGCGGTACTCGATGCGGCCCTCATCGACGACCGACGCGCTCGGGCTCGCGGGGCGGTCCAGGATCGGCGCGGGGCCCGGGGAGCAGCTGACGGTGGGCGGGCTCTGGCACTTGTCGGCGTCCTCGTCGACGAGCCCGTCGCGGTCGGCGTCGACGCCGTCCGCGCAGTCCAGGACCGGTGGACAGCGAAAGCCTCCACTCGGATCGACCGCGCAGCTCCCGGCGAGGCACGGGAAGTAGGCGGCCTGGGCCGGATCGCAGGCCTCGCCGGGGGCGACGATCCCTTCGACGCGGAGGAGGACGTCGCCCTCTTCGGGGCCGAAGCCGTCGACGACCGCCGCGTACTTCCCGGGCGGGACGTCGTGGAGGCGGAACATCGAAGTACGATCGAAGACGGTGTCCGTCTCGGTCTCGTCGGTACACACGACGCGGTTCGCGGGGTCGCAGTCCTCGCGGTAGACGTGCAGCGTGGTGTCGAAGTTCGAGCCCGCGGTGGAGACCTCGAGCGACCAGAGGCGGCCGGGGACGTTGAAGCCGAAAACGATGTCCTTACCCCCGCTGGGGAAGCATCCGCCCTCGTAGCTGTTGTTCGCGCCGGTCGTCGCGCCGACCCCCAGGCCGTCCGCGGTGACGGGTTCGATGCCGACGCACGCCGCGAGCTCGGGGGCTTCGAAGCCGCCGTCGCGGATCGTCTTCGTGCCGGCGTCACAGGTGTTCGTCGTCTCGCACGCGAACTCTTCGAGCGCGACGACACGATCGACCGTACATGCGGCCATGAACGTCATCGCCGCGAGGCCGAAGCACCGTGCGCACTCTCTGCGACCTGCGAACCGCTCGCCCACGTCTGAACCAACCTAACGACAACGCCGCGCCGCCGCAAAGCGGACGATGGGCGAGGACACGCGGTCGACTTGCGGGGATCTCGATTAGGCCGTTCAATCGGCCCCATGAGGACTCGGGGAATCGTGGCGGTCGCCTGGTGCGGCACGTTCGCGTGGGCATGTAGCGGGACGACGGACGGCACAGAGGGGTCGACCTGTCCGAACACCAACAACTGCATCATGCCGTTGCAGTGCATCGACGGGATCTGCCAGACCCCGCCGGACGTCCGCGACGGTGGGGTACCGCGGGACGGCGGCGTCGCGCCACGCGACGGTGGCCCGCCGCGCGACGGCGGCGTCGAGTACGACCAGGCGTTCAACGGCGGCACGTTCGCCGTGACTCCCGCGGGCACGACCGCCGGGTTCGATCAGCTCGTCGGCACGGCCGCGATGGTCCGCGAGGAGAGCGGCTACACCGACGTGCGCGTCGAGGTCAGCGGACTCACGCCGTCCACCACGTTCGCGGCGCACGTCCACGCGCTCGCGTGCGACGACAACGGCGGCGGCGGGCACTACAAGATCGACGACACGGTG
>JAUHYN010000339.1 GCA_030426505.1 bacterium
CCTTCGGGAGCTCGATCCGCTGCGCTTCGAGCTTCTCGATCAGCTTCACTTTGCTCTGCGCTTGGCGCGCCTTCGAGGCCTTGGCGCGGAACCGATTCACGAAGCCCTCGAGCTCCTTCTTCCGCTGCTCGTCCTTCTCCGCGCGGCGTTCGAGCATCGCGAGGTCGAGCTCGCGCTGTTCGAGGTACTCGTCGTAGTTGCCGGTGAAGACGCGGACGCCCTCGAGCTCGAGGCTCGCCACGCGCTTCACGTGGCGGTTGAGGAACTCCTTGTCGTGGCAAGTGAGGACGATCGCCTGCTTCACGCCGTCGAGGAATCGCGTGAGCCAGTGGACGCTCGGGACGTCGAGGTGGTTGGTCGGCTCGTCGAGGAGGAGGACATCCGGCTTCTCGAACAACAGCCCCGCGAGCGCGGCGCGCATGCGCCAGCCGCCGGAGAACTCGTCCACGCGGCGATCGAAGTCCGCGAGCGAGAAGCCGAGGCCCACGAGGATCCGCTTCGCGCGGTGCGGGGCGAAGTCCTTGTCGAGCGCGCCGAGGATCTCCACGAGGTCCGCCAGCTCCTCCGAGAGCGACATCTGCGCCTCGGTGTCGGTCGCCTCCGCGAGCGCGGTCTGGACCTCGTCGATCTGCTCGGCGATCGCGTCGCGCCCCGGCGCGCGCGCGAGGACGTGTTCGAGCAGCGAGCCCTCGCCGACGTCGCCGTGTTCCTGCGCGAGGTAGCCGACCCGCAGCCCCTTCGCACGCACGACGCGCCCGCCGTCGGGCTCGAGCCCGCCCGCGAGGATCTTGAGGAGCGTGCTCTTGCCGCTGCCGTTGGCGCCGACGATCCCGAGGCGATCGCGCCGCTCGACGGAGACGGAGGCGCCGTCGAAGATCGTCTGCCCGCCGTACGCGAGCGAGAGGTCGTCGAGGGTGAGGAGGGCCATCAGTCGAACATCCCGAGGAGCTCGTCGATCATCTGGAGCGTGAGGCCCCAGAGCACGCGCTCACCGAATCGATAACACGCGAACTTCAGGGGCACGCCGGCGTAGCGGCGCTCCATCGTCTCGCGGTTGCTGCGGTCGAGGAGGTGCGCGAGCGGGACGAAGAGCGTCTCGGCGACTTCGTTCGGCTCCGGCGTGAGCGTCACCGGCTCTTCGAGGAGGAAGACGTGCGGCACGATCACGAGCGGCACCGGCTTGCCGTGTGACTTCGCGAGCACGTGCGAAAGCGGCCCGAGGTGCGTAGCGCTCGCGACGAGGTCGAGGTCGACCTCTTCCTTGGTCTCGCGGATCGCGGCGCCGAGCGGGTGTGGATCCGTCGCGTCGACGCGGCCGCCGGGGAACGCCATGTGCCCGGACCACGGGTCACGCTCGTCTTCGGCGCGGACGATCAGGAGGAGCTCGACGCCGGCGGAGGCCTCGCGGAACACCGCCGCGACGGCCGCTTTGCGCATGTGGCCTTCGAACGGGATCGTCTTCGGCGCGTGGCTCGCGAGCGCGCGGCGGAGATCGGCGGCGGAGAGCATCGCTTCACCAGGAGAGGGCCGGCGCCGCCTTGCCCGTGGGGGGCACGTAGTAGAGGAGGGTGGTCGGCCCGTCGAGCTGACCGTAGCTGTTGTCACTGATCAGGTACAGGCCCTTGGCGGCGGGGGCGAGGCCCTCGAAGTTCTTCGGCTTGGGGCCCAGCTCGGTGCCGAGGTCGGTGACGAGCTCGGCCTCGATGCGTTGCGGGCCCTGTGCGGCGAGCGGCACCGAGAAGCGAATCACGCGCACCACTTCGTAGTGTCGCTCGATCGCCCAGACCTCGGCGTGCGCCGGGCCGCCGGCGCAGGCGAGCGCGGAGATCTTCCCGGTCTCGCTGGTGAGCGCGACGGTGTGCGAGGTCCAGCCGCGGGTGAGCGGATCGTAGACGCCGAGCGGCGCGACGCGGCGGCCGTCCTGTTCGAAGGTCTGTTCGCTGGCGGCGATGAGTTTGGCGTCGATCGAGCAGAGGCCCTCGACGCCGCGGTTCGGATCCGGGCGGATGCCGTAGGGCTCGTACGGGAAGAACGCGCGCGTCTTCTCGTCGAGGATCGTCACGCCGTCGTCCGAGATCGACGCGTACAGGAGCGCGTCCGTGGTGCGGCCCTCGGCGTCGGCCTCGGTGCCGAACACGATCGTGTTCGCGTCGAGGAACGTCATCGACTCGAGGTCGAGGCCCTCCGGCACGCCGCGGATCTCGAGCGGGGCCTTCGCGATCGGTTGGCCGTTGGCGCCGGCGTGGATGGGGAACAACGTCGGCTCGCGCTCGCTCACCGCGTAGTGGACGCCGCCCGGGCGGACCGCGAGCCCCGAGATGCCGACCATCGCCTCCGGGGGCGGGAACTCGGCCTGACCGGCAATGCGGCTTGGGGCCGTCGCGGGCGGGGGCGGAGGCGCCACCGGCGCGGCGGTGCAGGCGGTGAGGGCGAGGGTCCAGGCGAGAGCGAAGCGCCGCATCGGGCGCGGAGCATGCGCACCCGAGACCGGTTGGAGCAACCGTCTTGCCCGACGCCGCACGCTTCGGGGACAAGGGCGTCGTGGCGCTCGACCTGTTGAGTCTCACCGCGGAGGAGCTGCGGGACGCGGCCCGGGCGCGCCTGTCGTCCGGAGCAGGCGCGTGGAGCGACATCCACGCCGACGCCGTGCTGAACGGGCGCTTCGAACCCGAAACGCACGGGCTGAACGCGAAGTCGTGCGCCGAGTGGCGCGAACACTTCGGACTGACCCTCCCCGAGGTCGTCCGCACCACGGACGAACCCGACACCCGGGGGACCACCATCAAGGCCGTCCTGAAGACCCACGACGATCTCGAGATCGAGTGCGTGCGGATCCCGATGGGAGGCGGGCGCTACACGCTGTGTGTGTCGAGCCAGGTCGGTTGCAAGTTGGCTTGCGCGTTCTGCGAGACGGGGCGGATGGGCCTGCTGAGGAATCTGTCGGTCTCGGAGATCGTGGCGCAGGTCGTGGTGGCGCAGACCGCGCTCGGGTGGCCGATCAAGAACATCGTGTTCATGGGGATGGGGGAGCCGCTCGACAACGCGGACCACGTGCTCCAGGCGCTGCGCGTCCTCGCGGACCGGCGCGGCCTCTCGTACGGGCAGCAGCGTCTCACGGTCTGCACCGCCGGCAACCCGCACGGCATCGAGCGGCTCGGGGCGCTGGGGTGGCCGCGGCTCAACGTGTCGGTCAGCCTGAACGCGGCCTTCGACGACAAGCGCGATCGCCTCATGCCGATCAACCGCAAGCACCCGCTCGCGAAGCTGCAGGCGGCGCTCGTCGCGTACCCGCGGCGGAAGAAGTTCGTCTACGCGATCAACTACTGCCTGCTCCCCGACTTCAACGCGGAGCGCGAGGACGCACGGGCGGTCGCCGAGTTCTGCGCGCCGATCGGGCGTGTGCTGGTGAACGTCATCCCGTACAACCCGGGGAACGTCCCGCTCACCCGCGCGCCGACGGACGAGGAGGTCGATCGCTTCCTCGGCTGGCTGCAGGAGGAGGGCCTGCCGGTGCGCCGCCGGGTCACGAAGGGGCGCTCGGTGATGGCGGCGTGCGGACAGCTCGGGAACGTCGAGCTGAGGAAGCGCCGCTTGCCGGTGGTGCGGTCGTGAAGGGGACGTTCGCGGACGACGCGATCCGCGCGCTCGTCGCGGACGGCGCGATCCGCTCCGAGGTGGGGATCGACGACGCGCGCATCCAGCCGGCTTCGCTCGATCTCACGATCGGCGAGGAGGGCTACTCGGTCCCGGGGAGCATGCTCCCGCTGTTCGACGAGGACGTGCGCGACGTCGTCACGCGGTTCGCGCGGCGGCGCCTCGATCTCGCGGGCGGCGAGGTGTTGGTGCGCGGCGAGGTCTACGTGGTGCGGCTCGCGGAGTCGCTCGCGTTGCCCGCGAGCGTGGCGGCGTACGCGAACAACAAGAGCAGCACCGGGCGCATCGACGTGCAGACGCGCGTGCTGACGAGCTCGAGCGCGCGCTACGATCGTGTGAGCGCGGGCTACCACGGCGAGCTGTGGCTCGAGATCATCCCGAAGAGCTTCGACGTCGTGCTGCGGACGGGCGTCAGCCTGAACCAGGCAATCTTCTTCGACGGGCGCGACGTCCTCGGGGCGCAGGCGCTCTCGGTGCTCGAGGCGGAGCGGACGTTGTTGTGGTCGCCGTCGGGCGAGCCGCTGTCGCGTCAGCGCGACGGCGCGGTGTTGATGACGCTCGACCTCGACCAGGAGATCGTCGGCTGGCGCGCGCGCAAGAGCTACCGCCCGCTGGATCTCGCGCGCATCGGCGCGCACGAACCGCGTGACTACTTCGACGTGATTCCGCGACCGAAGGACGGCGCGCTCTTCCTCGCGCGCGAAGCGTTCTACGTGTTCAGCACGTACGAACACCTCGTCGTGCCGCCGTCCTGCGCGGCGGAGATGCTCCCGTTCGACAACAGCGCGGGCGAGTTCCGCGCGCACTACGCGGGCTTCTTCGACCCGGGCTTCGGCGCGAACGGTGCGGGGACGCCCGCCGTGCTCGAGGTCCGCCCGTACGAGGACGACCTGATCGTCCGGCACCGCCAGCCCGTGTGTCAGCTCGCCTACGAGCGGCTCACCGCGCCGCCGTCGCGGCTCTACGGCGCTCAGATTGCGAGTCACTACGCGGACCAGCGCGGGCCCCGCCTGTCCAAGTGGTTCGCGTGACGCGCCGCGCGTGCCTCGTTTGGATGCATTCGGAGCAAGAATGCGAGGCGCGTCGCGCGCCTTTATTGCGTATACGTCGCGCATACGACACGATAGGGGCGTGTCGTCCGGAACGTCCCCCTTCGAGGAGTCAGCGCCCGCTTCGCAGTCATCACAGAACGATGCGAACGACGACGACGAGAATACGATCGAACGGCCCGTGCCCGAGGCGTTCGACGACTATCGCGGCTACCTGCGCGCGATGATCGCGTACCTCAAGGCGACCAAGCGACAGTTCTCGTATCGGTACTTCTCGCGGGTGGCCGGCTTCCGATCGCCGAACTTTCTTCAGCTCGTCGCGGAGGGGAAACGCAATCTCTCGAACGCGTCGATCGCGAAGTTTGCCCACGGGCTCGGCCTCGACGCGCGCGAGCAGGAGACGTTCGAGACCCTCGTGATGCTCGGGCAGGCCACGACCGACGCCGAGCGGAACCGCTACTACCTGCGGCTGCAGAAGCAGAAGAAGTCCGCCGGCACCGGCCGCATCGAGGAGGCGCAGTACGCCGTCTACTCCGAGTGGTTCGTGCTCGCCGTGCGCGAGATGCTGACGCTCCCTGATTTTCGCGAGGACCCCGCGTGGATTGCGCGGCGCCTCCGCCCGCAGGTCTCCGTCGCCGACGTGCGACGCGCGCTCGATTTGCTCCAGGAGGTCGGCCTCGTGGTGCGCGACGCGAAGGGGCGCCTCCGCTCCTCGCAGACCAAGCTCTCCACGGGCCCGAAGGTCCGCTCGCTCGCCGTCCGGAACTTCCACCGCGCGATGCTGCAGGAGGCGGCGCAGACGTTGGACGCGGTCGCGACCAACAAGCGCGACATCAGCGCGCTCACGTTCGTGCTCTCCGGGCGCCAGTACGATCTCGTCTGCGCGCGCGTGGAGCAGTTCCGCCGCGACCTCTTGGATCTCGTGGACGACGGCGAAGGCGAGGGCGAAGACGCCGAGGTCTATCACCTCGGCCTCCAGCTCTTCCCGCTCACGCGCAGCGGCGACTGACGACGCTCAGGTCAGGGGCGCGGCGGGGAACCGCAGCGCGAAGGTCGTCCCCACGCCCTCCTCGGACGTGACACACACGCCGCCGTCCACGCGGGTGAAGAGGTTCGTCACGGACATCAGCCCGATCCCGCGGCCGTCGGTCCGCTTCGTCGAGAAGCGCGGCTCGAAGATCCGCGCGCGGGTCTCCGGGTCCATCCCGCGGCCCGTGTCGATCACCTCGATGACCACGTGGCCGGCGTCGACCCGCGTCCGGAGCGTGAGCACGCCGCGCTCCATGGCGTCCCGGGCGTTCATCGCGACGTTCACGAGCGCGTCGAGCAACGCGAAGCGCGGCGCGACGATCCGCGGGAGGTCTTCGGCGAGCTCCTGGGCGATCGGGATCCGCGGGAGGAACCGCGGGCGCACCAAGAGTGCGACGTGTTGGACGACCTCGTTCACCGCGAGGGGCACGGCGATGTCGTCTTCGTTCCAACGGAGGAGCCGTTGCGCCGTCGACTTCGCCTGCACCATCGCCTCGCGCATGCTGTCGAGCTCGTCGGCGACGATCGGGAGATCTCCGGACTCGAGCAGGTGCAGGTGGCACTGCACGATCGTGAGGAGGTTGTTGAAGCTGTGCGCGGCCGAGGCCATCGACAGGTGGTACACGTCTCGGTTCTCCAGGGTATCGACGCGCCGATGGAGCGCCTCGTTCTCCCGTTCGTGGGCTTCGACTTGGTCGTACAGGCAGGCGATCTCCGCGGCCTGACGCTCCAGTTCCTGCTTCATCTCGGCCACCTCGGTCTGCGACGCCTCGGCGTCACGGCTCCGGGTCGACTCGCCGATTCCACGCGTCGTCATCGCCTGATCGGTCCCTCCATTCACACCCGGTACGACCTGAGTGGCCGGCCTCAGACAAAATCTTTGGAGAAAGGTTGCGGGCGTGTCGGCGGCGTGGTTCGAAACAGATCAGCGTGACGGACCGGGACCCTGCGCGCGCGTTCTACGAAGCCGCGCTCGACGGCGATTCGGACGCGATTCGTCGCATGACCCTCACGCTGATTCCGGTGGTGCAAGCCCGCGTCGCGCGCGCGCTGATGCGGCGGGCGGCCTCCGCACGCGGTCGCAACGTGCGACAGGAGGTCGAGGACCTCACGCAGGAGGTCTTCGCTGCGCTCTTTGCGCGGCGCGCGCGCGCGCTCCGTGCGTGGTCTCCCGATCGCGGACTCTCCCTGATGAACTTCGTGGGGCTGATCGCGGAGCGCGAGGTCGCGTCGATCCTCAGGAGCGGCCGCCGCAGCCCGTGGACGGAGGACCCGACCCTCGTCGAGGACATGGACCGCACCGACGCGCAGCCGAGCCCCGAGATGGCGGTCGGCTCCAAGGAGGTCCTCGAGCGGGTCCTCGACGAGCTGCGCGCGAGGCTGTCGGCCAAGGGGATGCAGCTGTTCACGCTGCTGTACATCGAAGAGCACCCGGTGGCCGAGGTCGCGACCATGACGGGGATGTCCCACGACGCCCTCTACGCCTGGCGGAGTCGCCTCGCGAAACAGGTTCGCGAGATTGCGGAGGGGCTGATGTCAGAAGATTCGAAGTTGCGTGGTAGTCCGTAGTCGAGGTCCGCGTGAGCAATGATCCTCTCATGAATGCGCTTGCCCAACTCGCTTCGGAGGAGGCGTCGCTCGATCCTCGCCTCGAAGCGCTCGCCGAGGGCCGCCTCGGCGCCGCCGAGCTCGCCGGCCTCGAGTCCGAGGCCGCGCAGGATCCCGAGCTGGCCCGCGCGTTGGAAGCCTTCCGCCCCCTCGACGCGGCCGCCTCGGAGCGGATCGTCGGCGTCGCGACCGAAGCGTTCGGCGTCGAGGCTTCGGACGCCGCGACCCCGACCCCCGACAACGTGGTGCCGTTCCCCCTGCGGCGCGTCGTCGCCGGCGTGATCATGAGCGCGGCCGCGGTCGCGGCGCTGTTCTTCTTCGCGCCGCACGGCCTCGATCACGGGCCCCTCCCGACGTACGGCTTCGAGCTCGAGGGCGGCGACCAGCGCCTCCGCGGCCCGGAGGACGCCCCGACCGAACCGGACATGCGCTCGTTCAGCCCCACCTCGCGCATCGAACTCCGGGTCCGCCCAGAGATCGCGATCCAAGGTCCGGCGGGCGCCGCGGTGTACTTCGAGGCCGACGGTCAGTTGATCCCCGTCCCGCAGCGCGTCGAGGGCTCGCCGCAGGGCGCCTTCCGCGTCCAGGGCCAGGCCCGCGATCTGTTCGGGTCGCGAGCCGGTGAGGTGCGCGTCTTCTTCGCGGTCGCGCGCCGCCCGGACCTCCCGAGCGCCGAAGAGATCCGCGCGATCGCCGACGG
>JAUHYN010000340.1 GCA_030426505.1 bacterium
ACGTAGCCGATCGCGAGCTCGTTACACATGCACGACAGCGTGATGGTCGTCGTGAACGAGAACCCGGACGGGAGGATGTGCGCGAAGCGCCGGACGTGTTCACGGCGGATGACGCGCAGACCGGAGTTGAGGTCCGGGATGATCTGCCCGGCCAGGTAGCTCGCGAACATCCTGAGGAACCACTTCGCGGGCCGGCGGACGAGCGGGATGTGGACGTCCTCGCCGGTGCGCGCGCCGACGACCATGTCGTAGTCGTTCGCCTGCTCGAGGAGGCGCGGGATCTCGGTCGCGGGGTACGTGCCGTCGGCGTCCGTGATGATGACGAGCTCGGAGCGCGCCTCCTTGAAGCCGCGCTTGAGCGACGCGCCGTACCCCATGTTGCGGGGCTGCCGGACCACGAGGCACGGCTTGGTCTCCGCGATCTCGGCGGTCCGGTCGGCGGAGCCGTCGTCGACGATGATGATCTCGTAGGTGAGATCCAGCGTCTTCATGACGTCGTGGAGCCGGTCGATCTCCTCCGCGATGGCGCCCTCCTCGTTGTACGCGGGGATGACGACCGTGATGTCGTACCGCTCCGCGCGGGGGCGCTTCTGTTTGGGCTTGGGCGCGGGCGCGGGATCCGGACGACCCGTCGACCCCTCGGCCGCCTCACTCGTGGCTTCTCGGACCTCCAAAACGCGGGCGAATCATGCAACGAAGCGGTCAGCGCCGCAAACATCGAAGGCCGCTACTTCGCGGGGAGCGTCTCGACGAACTTCCTCGCGCGCCCGATCCACGTCGAGAGGCTCCGCCCCGCGAGCCCCTCCGGGTCCACGTACAACATCCCCTTCGAGGGGCGCCCGGTGAAGTCCATGGCGCGCGCGTGGGGCTTCGCGAGGCAGGCCTCGAGCTGCTCGGGGCCGACTCGGACCATGAGGGTGTCCTTCACGATCCCGCACAGCATGTTGCCGTCGAGCAGGAAGCACAGGCCGCCGAACATCTTCTTCTCGGTGATCGGGAGGCCGCTCAACACTTTACGGATGCGGGTCGCGAGCTTTTCGTCGTACGCCATGGAGGAGGTCCTTCGATGCGTGTTCTAGCACTTCCGATCGTGGCGCTCACGCTCGCCGCCTGCGGTGAGGCGCAGGTCGACGTCGAGACCCTCGACGCCCCCGGGCCGTATGCGGTCGGTGTGCGAATCACGGAAGCGAAGTACACGCCGCCACTCACGACCGAGGAGCGCAAGCTCTCGACGGTCGTCTGGTACCCCGCCGAAGCCACCGAGGGCGAGCGGCCGTTCTACGTGCTGCGGAGCTCCGAGGTCGCGACGCTCGACGCGCCGGCGCTCGCGCTCGGCCCGCGCCCGGTCGTGGTGTTCTCGCACGGTCACCAGGCCTACGCCGCGGCGATGAGCCAGTTGATGGAGCACCTCGCGTCGCACGGCTACGTCGTCATCGCGCCCACGCACACCGGCAACACCTTCCTCGACGGGAGCGACCGCGAGACGGACATCTACTACCTCCGCACGTACGACGTGCAGGCGGCGCTCGATCACGTCGAGGGCCTCGGCGACGATCTCTCCGCGCTGCTCTCCGACACGCGCGTGATCTCCGGCCACAGCTTCGGCGGCTACACCGCGTTCGCGCTCGCGGGCGCGGAGTACCCGGTGGACGACCTCGACAACGGGTGCGCGGCGGGCACGGTGTCGAGCGGCTACTGCTCCACGCTCGACGACGAGAAGCGCGCGCTGTTCGCGGAGGGCTTCGAGGACGACCAGTTCTCCGCCGTCCTCTCCTACGACCCGGGGGACTTCGGCCTCTTCGGCGCGGCCGGCGTCGCGAAGATCGACGTCCCGGTGCTGCACGTCGTGGCCGAAGTGAGCGGCCACCCCGTCGGCGACCCGGCCGCCGACGACTACTGGAGCGCGCTGTCGAACCCGAGCGACTTTCGCTGGCTCCTGAAGGGGGGCGACCACAACGACTTCACCGACGCGTGCGAGGCCGGGCTCGACGTCCGCTGCAGCACGCTCGTCCCCCAGCGCGTCTTCCGGCCGACGCGTGTGTACACGCTCGCGTTCCTGGACGGCGTGGTACTCGGCGAGCCGGGCTACGAAGGGATCTTGAGCGGCGAGGTCGAGGTGTCGTCGCTCGCCGAGGTCACAACTCGCTGATTGGCGCGTCCGCGATGCGGAGGCGCTTGGCGGCCTCGAGCGTCGCTTCGTCGATTTTGAAGAGCCGGGCGGCGGTGCGCCACGAGACGTTCTCGAGCGCGTCGCCCTCGAACTTCAGCTCGTTCATGAATTTGAAGTACGGCTTCATCGAGACGAGCGGCCAGTCGGTGCCGTACATGAGCTGCTTCCCGGGGTCGCCCATGTACGTGATCATCTCTTTGAGCCGCATCGCGACATAGCGCTCGAACTCGTAGTCGAACTCACCGAGCGTGAGGCCCGAGATGTCGGCGAAGACGTTGTCGTTCTTGTAGAGGACCTCGGCGGCGTCCTGGAACCACGGGTTGCCGAGGTGACACATGATGAAGCGGACGTCCGGGTAGTCGACGGCGACGTCGTCGACGAGGAGCGGGTGCGCCATGCGGACCTTCGCGGTCTTCGCGTAGGTGTCGCCGGTGTGGATCATGACCGGCACGTCGTACTTGCCGGCGATGCGGAAGACGCTCTCGAGCGACGGGTCGTTGATCGGGTAGTGGTCGTAGCCGGGGTACAGCTTGATGCCCTTCACGATGCCGTCGCGGATGCGCTCCTCCATCGCGAAGAGGTCCGTGCGCGCGTCGCCGCGCCAGCGCAGACCTTCGACGACCGTGCTGCGCGGATCGTTGTGGAGGAGCTCGACCAGGTCCTCGACGGCGGGTCGATCCACGTCGACCTTGTAGGAGGTGATGACGACGACGTGGTCGACGCCGGTGTCGTTCATCTTGCTGTAGAGATCCTCGACGTTCTCGGTGGTCGGGCGGCGCGAGCTCTCGTGGTAGTTGTTGAGATGGACGTGCATGTCGATCAAGAAGCGCGAGGCCATGCGCCGAGCCTAGCCGACCCGCGGTGGCCGCTCCACGTCGTGACGGGTTTCCTCGGGAGCGGGAAGACGACGCTGATCGCGCGCCTCCTCGAGTCGCGCGGGGCCGCCGGGACGGCCGTGCTCATCAACGAAGTGGGGGAAGTCTCGATCGACGATCGCCTCGTCGAACACGTCGCGGAGGACGTCCAGATCCTCGCGACCGGGTGCCTGTGCTGCGCGCTGCGCGACGATCTCGCGGGCGCGATCGAGCGGGTCGAGTCCGTGGCCGCTCAGGTCGGGCGGAGGATCGATCGGGTGGTGCTCGAGACGAGCGGCGTCGCCGACCCGGCGCCGATCGTCCACTCCGCTGCGAACGATCCGCGCCTCGCCTCGCGCGTGGTGGTGGCGGGCGTGGTCGCGGTGGTCGACGCGTCGCGCGCGTTGAACCTGCTCGACGTGCACCCCGAGGTCGCGCGTCAGATCGATCTCGCGGATCGCGTCGTCCTCACCAAGCAGGACCTCGCCCCCGAGGGCGCGGAGGACGCGCTGCGGGCCGAGCTCGCGGAGCGCTTCGGGGGCCGCGCGATCGTGGACGCGAGCGACGACGCGCTCCTCGCGGTGGCGCCGGCGATCATGAGCCACAAGGACGCGCGGCGCTGGCTCGCGCCGCTGCACGACGGCGACGCGGACCTCGATCGCCACACGATCGAGCTCGACGGTCCGGTCGAGCTGGCGCCCCTCGCGCTGTGGCACCGCATCGTGACCGGCCTCGACGGCCGGCTGCTCTTGCGCATCAAGGGGATCGTCGAGGCCGACGGCGGGTACTGGGTGATGCAGTCCGCGCAGCACGCGGTGTTCGCGCCGCGACGGCTCGAACAGGCGCCGCGCGGCTGGAAGGGCTCGCGGTTGGTGGTCCTCAGTCGCGGGCTCGAGGCCGGCGTCGTCGAGCGGATGGCCGACGCGGCGCGGCTCGCGGCGCGTGGCGTGCGGCGTCAGTGACGGTGGGCAAGCGCGGCCGGACGACGTAAAGATTCAGGACCGTCATGGGCTCCGAGGACCTCGCGCTCGATCACGTCCAGCTCGCGGCGCCGCCGGGCTGCGAGGCGGAGGCCCGGCGGTTCTTCGGCGCGGTGCTCGGGCTCGAGGAGCTCGAGAAGCTCGGGGAGACGGCCACCTCCGGCGGGTGTTGGTTCCGGCTCGGGGTCGGGGAGCTGCACGTCGGGGTCGAGGCCGAGCACCGGCCGGCCCGAAAGGCGCACCCCGCGCTGCGGGCAGGCTCCGTCGCGCACCTCGAGCGGCTCGCGGCGCGGATCGAGGCGGCGGGCGGCCCGGTTCGGTGGGATACGCGGTTGCCCGGAGTCCGGCGCTTCTTCACGGAGGATCCGTTCGGGAACCGCATCGAGCTGATGGCCGCGGACCCGCCTGGACCGGCGGTCGGCGCCTCTCCAAACGACCGATGATCCGCCAAAACACCCCGTGCTAGCTTCGTTTACGATGGATCGACGTCTCGTTGCCCTCGCGCTCGTCGGCCTGACGGCGTGCGCGAAGAAGGCCGACGACCCGCCCCTCGACCTCACGGCGCTCCCCGACGGCAACCCCGCCGAGGCGCACCTGACTCGGCTCACCGCCGCGCAGTACCGCAACACGGTCCGCGACGTGCTCGGAGAGGGGCTCGCGCTCCCGCCGCAGCTCGAGCCGGATCTGCCGTCGGCGGGGCTCGTCGCGATCGGCGCGTCGGAGTCGACGATCTCCGGGTGGGGCGTCGAGCAGTACGAAAACGGCGCCTTCTCGCTCGCGGCGCAGGTGATGGATGACGCCGCGCGCCGCGACGCGCTGGTCCCGTGTTCGCCGGCGGGCGTGACGGACGACGCGTGCGCGGAGGCGTTCGTCGAGGCCGTCGGCCTGAGGCTGTGGCGCCGCCCGCTCACCTCCGAGGAGAGCGCGGCCCTCGTCGCGATCGCGAACGACGCGGCCTCCACCCTCGGCGACTTCTACGACGGCCTCGAGTTCGCGCTCGCCGGGCTGCTCCAGTCACCGAACTTCCTGTTCCGCGCCGAGCTCGGCGAGGGCGGGCGGTACGACGACTTCGAGATGGCCTCGCGCCTCGCGTTCTTCCTGTGGAACACCGCTCCGGACGAAGCGCTCCTCGCGGCCGCCGCGGCGGGCGAGCTGACGACCGAAGAGGGCCTCGCGGCGCAGGCGCGCCGGATGATCGACGACGACCGCGCGCGCGACGGCGTGAGGCAGTTCTTCACTGACATGTTCGAGCTGTACGAGCTCGACGCGCTCGCGAAGGACCCGAAGCTGTTCGTCCACTTCTCCACGGACGTCGGCGGCTACGCGCGCGAGGAGACGCTGCGGCTGATCGAGTACCTGGTGTTCGACAAGGACGCCGACTACCGCGACCTCCTCGTCACCAACGAGACGTTCGTGAACCGCCACCTCGCGGCGATTTACAGCGTCCCCGCCGGCGCGCGGGAGGGCTTCGCGCGGGTGAAGCTCCCCGAGTCCTCGGGGCGGCGCGGTCTCCTCGGACACCTGTCGTTCCTCGGGCTGCAATCGCACCCCGCGGCCTCTTCGGCGGTACTGCGCGGCCTGTTCGTGCGGCGCGTGCTCCTCTGCCAGGAGATCCCGCCGCCGCCGGTCGACGTGAACACGGCGCTCCCCGAGCCCTCGGACTCGGCGCGGACGCTGCGCGAGCGGAACAAGATCCACCTCGAGAACCCGTCGTGCGCGCAGTGCCACAACTTCATGGATCCGATCGGCCTCGGCTTCGAGAACTTCGACGGCCTCGGCCGCTGGCGCGAGAAGGACAACGGCGCGGTGATCGACGCGAGCGGGACGCTCGACGGCGTCACGTTCACCAACCCGCGGGAGCTGGCGCAGGCCGTCCGCGACCACGACAACGTGGGCATCTGCCTCACGCGCACGCTCTACCGCTACGCGACCTCACACGTGGAGCAGGCGGACGAGGGCCAGCTGATCGTCGCGCTCTCGGAGCGGTTCGCCCAGCAGGGCTACCGCGTGAAGGCGCTGTTGTTCGATATCGTGACGAGCCCCGGGTTCGCGAAGGTGGAGGCGCACCAGTGAAGCTCTCTCGACGGACGTTGTTGCGAGGCGCGCTCGGCGGCGCGGCGGTGAGCATCGGGCTCCCGGCGCTCGAGTGCATGATGAATCGCCACGGGACGGCCTACGCGAACGGGACGCTCCCGAAGCGGTTCGGCGTCTGGTTCTGGGGCAACGGCGTGATCCCCACGCACTGGAACCCGACGGGCGAGGGCACCGAGTGGGCGCTCTCCGACCAGCTCTCTCCGCTCGAGAACGTGAAGGACGACATCACGGTCGTCAGCGGGATGAGCGTGAAGACCGGCAACGCGATCCCGCACGGCTCGGGCCCCGGCGGCATCTTCTCGGGCGCGCCGCTCATCCTGCGCGGCGGCGAGGAGTACACGTTCTCGGCGCCGAGCATCGACCAGGTGATCGCGCAGCAGATCGGCCAGGACACCCGCTTCCGCTCGCTCGAGCTCGGCGCGAAGCCCGGGCCGGGGCTCTCGTTCAACGGTCCGAACAGCAAGAACCCGCCGGAGTCCTCGCCGCGCCGGTTCTTCGACCGCGTCTTCGGCGGCGGCTTCACGCTCCCGGGCGACGACCCCACGCCGGACCCGCGCCTGCGCCTGCGCCGCAGCGTGCTCGACGCCGTGGTGACCGACATCGGGCGCCTCAACGGGAAGCTGTCGATGCACGACAAGCAGCGGCTCGACCAGCACCTCACCGGCATCCGTGACCTCGAGCGGCGGTTGGTGCGGCTGGAAGAGAACCCGCCGTCGCTCGAGTCCTGCGCGCTCCCCGACGCGCCCGCGGAAGAGTTCCCGGACGTCGACGGGCGGCCGCCGATGCCGGAGATCGCGCGCGCGATGGCGGACGTGTTGGCGCTCGCGCTCGCGTGCGATCAGACCCGTGTCTTCTCGTTCTGGTTCACGTACCCGGTGAACAACGTGCTGTTCCCCGGGATGCCGGCCGGCCACCACCGGCTCACGCACGACGAGCCGGGCGACCAGCCGCAGGTCAACAGCATCGTCAAGCTGATCACGACAGAGCTCGCGTACTTCATCGAGCGGCTCCGCAGCATCCCGGAGGGCGACGCGACGCTGCTCGACAGCTGCGCGGTGCTCGCCACGTCGGACACCTCGTTCGGGCGCAACCACTCGCTCGACGACTACCCGATCGTGATCGCCGGGAACGCATGCGGCGCGCTCAAGCGCGGCATCCACTACCGCTCGCCGTCGGGCGAGAACGTGAGCATGGTGCTCCTGTCGCTCATCCGCGCGATGGGCATCCCGGCCGCGGACTTCGGCGCGGAGGCGGGTTACGTCGACCGGAGCTTGGGGGCGATCGAAGCATGAGACGCGTCGCGGGTGCATTGCTCGTGTTGGGCCTCGCCGCGTGCGGCGGGGAGGAGGTCGAGCCCGGTCCGACGCGGTCTTCCGTGTTCAAGACGCTGGTGTTCGAACGCGAAGATCGCGGCGTCTCCGTGGGGATGAACCTCGACGGTTACGTGAGCGGTTCGAACGACGACCGCGCGTGCAACAAGGAGGACTTCGTCGCGCCGTCCGGTGACGACGGCGTGGACAACCAGCTCGCGACGCTGCTCCCGCTGATCGATCTCGTCGGCGAGAACGCGGTGCAGGAGCTCTTGCAGATCGCGATCGACGAAGGCCGGCTGTTGCTCGTCCTCGACGTCGCGGTCGCGGAGGACGGCTCGGCCTCGGTCGACGTCTTCAAGGGCGAGGACGTCCCGCTCCTCGGCACCGACGGCCGCATCCTCGGCGGGCAGACGCTCGCCGTCCCGGACGCGCCGCCGCTCGGACAGACGGTCGGCGCGATGATCGACGAGGACACCCTGGAGACCGCGCCGCTGTCGATGCGGCTCCCGGTGGTGGTGTTCACGCAGCTGTACGAGGTCTCGCTCGAGGACGCGGTGTTCCGGCTCGAGCTCGACGAGGCCGGTCACGTGAAGAGCGGCCTCCTCGCGGGCGGCATCCCGATCGACGAG
>JAUHYN010001441.1 GCA_030426505.1 bacterium
ATCGACGTCCGCGACGAGTCGACCGACACCACGCGCATCGTGCTCGAGACGAAGAAGGGTACGAACCCGGACCTCGTCATGGCGTACCTGATGAAGCACACGCCGCTTCAGGGGAACCAGAGCGTCAACCTGACTTGCCTCGTCCCGAAGGAGGGCTCGGAGCTGCCGACGCCGGAGCGCCTCGACCTCCTCGCGATCCTCCGCTACTTCCTCGATTTCCGCTTCGAGATGGTCAAGAACCGGCTCACCCACGAGCTGGATCTCCTGAACAAGCGCCTCCACATCCTCGAGGGCCTCGAGAAGGTCTTCGACGCGCTCGACGAGATCATCAAGATCATCCGCGCGAGCGAGGGGAAGCAGGACGCCGCGAAGAAGATCATGAAGCGGTTCGGGCTCGACGAAGAGCAGACCGACGCCATCCTCGAGTTGAAGCTCTACCGCCTCGCCAAGCTCGAGATCCTGATCATCCAGCAGGAGGCCGACGAGAAGCGCAAGGAGGCGAAGCGCATCGCGAGCCTCCTGAAGAGCCCCAAGAAGATGTGGGGCGTGGTCCGCGACGAGGTCGTCGAGATCAAGGACAAGTACGCCGACAAGCGGCGCACGAAGATCATCAGCGCAGAAGAAGAGGCGGAGTTCTCGGAGGAGGACTTCATCATCGAAGAGGACGCCGTCGTGATCCTCACCGCGAACGGTTGGGTAAAGCGGCAGGGCTCGGTGAAGGACCTGTCGACCACGCGCGTGAAGGACAAGGATCGCGTCCTCGCGTGTGTCGCGGGATCGACGCGCTCGACGGTCGGCTTCTTCTCGAGCAAGGGCCACTGCTACGTCGCGCGCATCGCGGACATCCCGGCGTCGACCGGGTACGGCGACCCGATGCAGAAGATCTTCAAGCTCGGCGACGGCGAGACGATCGTCGGCGCGGTGTCGTTCGATCCGCGTCGAATGCCGCTGCCCGAGGAGGAGGAGATCTACGAGGACGGCTCGCCCTGCCCGCCCTACGGCGTGGCGGTCACGAAGCTGGGTCTCGCGCTGCGCTTCCCGCTGTTCGGACACAAGGAGCCGTCGACGCGCGCGGGTCGCAAGTTCGCGCGGCTCAAGGCCGGCGACGCCGTGCTCACGACGTTCACGGTGAAGGACGGCGACGAGGGCTTCGTGCTCGCGGCGGCGCGCGACGGTCACGCGATCGCGGTGGACCTCGAGGACATCGCGCTCCTCTCCGGTCCGGGGCGCGGCACGATGCTCATCAAGCTCGCGTCCGGCGTGGAGCTGTTGGCGGCGAAGTACGCGCCGTCGCCGCGCACGAACCCGCTGGTGGTGCGCACGGACAAGGGCAAGAAGTACGAGCTGTTCGCGGAGGGCCTGCTCGCGACGCGCGGCGGGCGCGGTAAGGCGGTCGTGAAGCGTTCGGACTTCGCGACGGTGGACCACGAGCTGCCCGAGGTCCCCGAGTTGGGCGAGAGCTGAGGAGGACACCGTGGCGACGAAGAAGAAGAAAAAGGGCGGCTACGGCGCGGACGAGATCCGCGTCCTCGAGGGGCTCGAGCCGGTGCGGCTGCGCCCCGGCATGTACATCGGCGGGACGGACACGCACGGCTACCACCACCTGCTCCGCGAGATCCTCGACAACTCGATCGACGAGGTGATCAACGGGCACGCGAAGACGATCTCGGTGGTG
>JAUHYN010000341.1 GCA_030426505.1 bacterium
CGCGATCTTCATCATCGGCGGCCTGATCGGGTTGCCCATCGGAGCATCCCTGACGGTCCACGGTGCGGACAAGCTCACTTGGTACCGCTCATCCGAGAAGGTTCAGCGCGGCTTCTGCTCGGTCTGCGGCGCGGTCGGCTGCCCGATCCTCGAGTCCACGCCGTACGAGGGCTCGGACGTCGACGCGCGCATGGACGCCGCGACGCGCCGCTACCTCGCGTCCCCGACCGGCGCAGTCGTGAAGGACGGCGCGCTCGAGCTCAGCCAGATCTTCAACTGGTACAAGGCGGACTTCGGCGGCGAGGGCGGCGTGATCGCGTTCGTGAAGAAGCACCTGAGCGAAGCCGACGCGAAGAAGGCCGGCGACGCCCCGAAGGTCTCGTACATCGACTACAACTGGTCGCTGAACCAACAGTAACCCGTTCGCGGTATCGTGAGGGCGATGCTGCGGCGCGCCCTCCTCCTCCTGCTCCTCCCCGCGCCCGCACTCGCCCAGGACCAACTCGAAGACGGACTCGACGACGCGCTCGTCCTCGAGAACGTCCTCACGGGCCTCGACCGCCCGACCGCCGCCGAGTTCCTCCCCGACGGGCGCATCCTGTTCGTCGCGCAGAACTCCGGCGACGTGTTCGTCTACGACGAAGCGACGGACCTGCCGCCCACGAACGTGGGCCGCATCCCGATCCAGAGCGGCGGCAGCGAACGCGGGCTGCTCGGGGTGGCGATCGATCCCCAGTTCACGACGAGCGGGCGCGTCTACTTCTACTACTCGTTCAACAACACGCAGCGCGTGGCGTGGATCCCGTTCGACGCGCAGATGAACTCCCTCGACATCGGCGCCGCCCAGGTGGTGATCGATGGGCTCGCGAGCAACGCGAACCACAACGGTGGCGGCCTTCGGTTCGGGCCGGACGGGATGCTGTACGTCGGCGTCGGCGACACCGGCTGCAACTGCAACTGCGCGCCGGGGACGAACACGAGCAACTACTTCGGGACGTGCCTCACCAACCTCAACGGGAAGATCCTCCGGGTCACTCGTAACGGCGCCGTGCCGGACGACGGGATGAACGGCCTCGTCGGCGAGACCGGCGTCGCGGACTGCGTCGCGAACCGCTGCGCGCAGAGCGTGCCGGGCACGCCGCGCGCGGTGATCTACAACTGGGGCTTCAGGAACCCGTGGCGCTTCGCGTTCGACGATCAGACCGGGCACTTGTGGATCGGCGACGTCGGCGAGCTGACGTGGGAGGAGATCACCGTCTCCACCGGCCCGAACCAACACCACGGCTGGCCGTACCGCGAAGGCGCCGAAGGGCAACCCGCGAGCGCGTGCGCGTCGGCGACGCCGCAGTCCGGCGACTGCAAGGACCCCGCGTTCGCGTACCCGGGCCAAGGCAGCGTCACCGGCGGCGTGTTCGCGAATCACTGCTCGTGGCCCGCGCCGTGGCGCGGCCGCTACTTCTTCGGCGGCTACGTCCAGAACCGCACGTGGTACCTGCAACCGAACGCCGCGCGCGACGGCGTGGACGGCGACCGCGTCCGCGTCGTGCGGCACGGCTCCGGCGGCGGGCCGGTGCATTACTTCGTCGGCCCGACCGGCGCGATCTACTTCGTGACGCTGACCGACGGCGAGATCTGGCGCCTGCGCCCCGCGAACCCGATCGACTGCGGGCCCCCCGACGCCGGCGTCCGCGACGGCGGCGGCGGCGACGGCGGCGACGCGGGCGCGCGCGAAGACGGCGGATCGAACGCACCCGCGCGCGACGCGGGTGCGCGCGACGCCGGCGCGGACGACGGCCTCACGCCGGCGGACGGCGAGCGGTGCAGCTGCGCGAGCACGGAGCGGAGCGGGGCCCCGTGGGGGATCGCGATCGTCGCGCTGTGGATTTGGCGGCGGCGGCGCTGAACGGTGGGTGGGCGGAGCCCAACGAAATCGAATTCGTGTCCCGCGTTCTCGATCCATTCGAATTCGTGTCCCCCGTCCTCGATTCCGGCGCCCCAGTTCCCAAGAGCCGGAAGTCGTATCGGAGAACACGAACGGGGCGCGCTCACACGCGCGCTCGAAGTCGTCGACTCGGGGCGCGGCTCCACGCGCTCCTGGACCACCGGGACGTCGAACGACGACGCCGAAGGCGCGCTCGACCCACGCGAGCGCGCCGGCTCCTGCGGCGCACATGAACGATGCGGTGGCTACGAACTTGCCCCAGGTCGAATGTGTCGGTCCCCGCGCATCACGGCGTAGCCGCGATCGTCGCTGTCGGGCACCTCGATCGCATTCTGAGCCCGCGAGTGTGCGATCTGGAGGCGGTGTCCCGCGCGCCCGCGGTGGCCCGACGAATTCAATTGATCCCCACGGTAGCCGATGACTCCCCCCAGACACTAAGATCGCTCTCTTCGCCCCGAGCTGCCCTGATGGATCCTCGCACCGACCCCACGACCGTGCGCACGAGCGCCGGACTGATCCCCGCGGTGTCGCACGCCTTCACCACGCGGACACGGACGCGAGGCGGCGAGTACTTCACGAAGGGCGCAGTGCGAATCGAGGGCGCGGATCCGCGCACCATCGTCGCGGCGGTCCAGGGCTCGCGCGAGAAGCCGTACGTCTGCGCGATCGACTTCTCGCAGGTCGAGACCCGCACGCGACTCCAAGTCGAATGCACGTGCCCGCACTTCTTCGAAGGTCATAAGTGCAAGCACCTGTACGCGTCGCTCCTCGCGATCGACGCGGGCGGCATCGAGCTCGTCCCGTCGAGCGCGCTCGAATCGCGCCTCGACGTGGTGAGCTACGAAGCGAACCTGTCGAAGGAAGACGACTGGTTCTTCACCGGCAAACATGCGGCGCCGCTGCCGCAGACGAACGAGCGCCCGGAGTGGGAGCGCAAGCTCACGACGCTGCGCCGCGCATCGGGTGACTGGCGCGGCCTGTCGACGGTCGAGCTCGCGATCGAGCGCAGCCAGCGTCGGCCGCTCGTGTACCGGATCGACGCCGCGCAGAGCGCGAGCCTCTCGAGCCTCGTGGTCGGCGTGTTCGAGATCGGCCCGGAGGCGGACGAGGTCTCCGTGGTGCCGCTCGTGTCGCGGCAGGCCTTCACGCTCGGGGGCGAGACGGATCGTCAGCTCGTGCAGATGCTCGCCGCGAGCCCGCTGACGTCCGCCGGCGCGGCCGAGCCCGGCGTCTACACGGGCGGCCAGGACGCCCCGACCGCCAGCCTCGTCCCGCCCGGCTACCACGAAGCGGCCCTCGCAGCCCTCGCGGCGACGGGGCGCCTGCAGATCGCCCACGGCGATCGGTTCGTTCCGCTGCGGTTGGACGACGGCGCGCCGTACGGGGTCCGCGTGCAGATCGAGGCGCTCGACGCGCCGGAGGCCGCGGAGGCCCCGGAGCGCGACGAGCAGGTCATCTCCCTCGCGGAGCGTCGCGCGGAGCGGGAGAGCCGCGCGCGCGGCGGCCTCCTCGAGGAGGCGACGCGGTTCGAAGCGGGTGGTGAGGCGCGCGCGAACGACGAAACGGGGAACGGAGAGGCGCGAACGAACGACGAAACGGGGGACGGCGGCGGGCACACCACCGACGACGCCGAGGCCGACTTCGCGCGAACGGACGGCGAAACGGAGACCGGCGAGGCGCGCGCGAACGGCGACACCGCGGCCGGCGAAGCACGAACGAACGGCGACACCGCGGCCGACTTGGCGCGAACGAACGACGAAACGGGGAACGGCGACGCGCGAACGAACGGCGAACAGGGGACCGGCGAGGCGCGCGCGACCGACGACGCGGGCTCCGATGTCCTCGCGCCCGCCGACGACACCGCCCCTCCGCGTGAGTTCGCGCTCGGCGCGACGCTCGTCCGCGACGACGAGGTGGTCCCGCTCGGCGACGTCCGGCTCGCGTTGCCGAGCGGCTTCGTGATCATCGGCGACCGCATCGCGCGCTGGGACGCGGCGGCGTACGACCTCGTCCGGTTCCTCACGAACAACGAAGCGATCCGCTTCGACGAAGGCTCGATGAAGGCCTTCCTCGAAGGGCTCGTCGAGGTGCCGAACCTCCCTGCGATCGAGCTCCCGGAGCCGTGGCGTGCGGCCGTCGGCGAGCCGCGCTGCGAGGTCGCGTTCCTCGAGCCGGACAAGCGCGGCCGCACCACGCGCGGCCTCGTCACGTTCCACTACGGGGCCACGCGCTTCGACAGCCGATCGACCGACAGCGGGTGGATCGACGAAGAGACGAACACGTTCGTGCGGCGCGATCGCGATCGCGAAGTCGCGATCCTCGAGCAGCTCGGCGGCCTCGGTGTCACGGCGGCGGCGAGCTTCGAGGATCATCAGATCTACCTCGACACCGCCGACGTCCCGCGCGTCGCGCGCTCGCTGCTCCTGCGCGGCTTCACCGTCGAAGCCAAGGGCAAACGCCTGCTCTCGATGACCGGGAGCGACGTCCGCCTCGCCTCGAATCAGGACTGGTTCGATCTCACGGGCACCTTCCAGTTCGGCGAACACACCGTCGAGCTCCCGGAGCTCCTCCGCGCGATTCGCGACCGCGACGGCTTCGTCAAACTCGGCGACGGCTCCGACGGCATGCTCCCCGAGGAGTGGCTCGTGCGCTTCAGCGCGCTCGACAAGCTCGGCACCAAGAAGCAAGACAAGTTGCGCTTCGCGTCGAGCCAGGCCGTGCTCCTCGACCTCCTCGTCGAGGACAGCGGCGACACCTTCGTCGTCGACGAGAAGTTCGACTCGATGCGGCGCCGCATTCGGTCGGCGACCGGCTTCCGCGCGCGCCGCGAAGCGCGTTCGTTCGACGGCGAGCTCCGCCAGTACCAACGCGAGGGCCTCGGTTGGCTGTACTTCCTCCAGCGCACCGGCCTCGGCGGCTGCCTCGCGGACGACATGGGCCTCGGCAAGACGGTCCAGGTCCTCGCGATGCTGGAGTCGCGGCGTCGACTGCGGCGGCGCACCGGGGAAGGCCGCGCTTCACTCGTCGTCGCGCCGCGCAGCCTCGTGCATAACTGGGTCGCGGAGACGCGCCGCTTCACGCCGGACCTGAAGATCGGCGACTACACCGGCCCGGACCGCTGGCAGGTCGCGCAGGACATCGACGCCTACGACATCATCATCACCACGTACGGCACCGTGCGGCGCGACATCGAGCGCCTCCGCGAGCACCGCTTCGACTACGTCGTCCTCGACGAAGCGCAGGCGATCAAGAACGCGAGCTCCCTCGCGAGCAAGGCGTGCCGCGTCCTCCAGGCGGAGCACCGCCTCGCGCTCTCGGGTACGCCGGTCGAGAACCACCTCCTCGAGCTGTGGTCGATCTTCGAGTTCCTCAACCCGAAGATGCTCGGCAGCCGCCGCGACTTCGCGCGCCTCGTGAAGGACAAGGACGGCCGCGGCCTCTCGCTCATCGCGCGCGGGCTGCGGCCGATGATCCTCCGCCGCACCAAGGGCCAAGTCCTCGCCGAGCTCCCGGCGAAGACGGAGCTCACGCTCTACGTCCAACAGGACGAGGACGAGCGGCGCCTCTACGACGAGCTCCTCGGGCACTACCGCTCGAGCCTCAAGCAACGCATCGAGGCGCACGGCTTCGATCGCTCGCGCATCCACGTCCTCGAGGCGCTCCTCCGTCTGCGCCAGGCGGCGTGTCACCCCGGCCTGCTCGACGACAAGCGCAAGAAGAAGGGGAGCGCGAAGCTCGACACGCTCGCGGACCAACTCCTCGAGGTCACGGCCGAGGGCCACAAGGCGCTCGTGTTCTCCCAGTTCGTGCAGCTGCTCCAGATCGTGCGACAGCGACTCGACAAGGAGAACATCCGCTACGCGTACCTCGACGGGAGCACGAAGAACCGCGAGCAGGTCGTCCACGAATTCCAGAACGACCCCGAGTGCGAGGTCTTCCTCATCAGCCTCAAGGCCGGTGGCTTCGGCCTGAACCTCACCGCGGCTGACTACGTCTTCATCCTCGATCCGTGGTGGAACCCGGCGGTCGAGACGCAAGCAATCGACCGCGCGCACCGCATCGGTCAGACGCAGCCCGTGTTCGCCTACCGTCTGATCACGGCCGGCACCGTCGAGGAGAAGATCCTCGAGCTGCACGAGAAGAAGCGCGCGCTCGCGGACGCGGTGATCGACGAGTCGAACCACCTCACGGGCGCGCTCACGCTCGAAGACCTCGAGCTGCTCCTCACTTGATCGGCGCGCGCGCCGAGTAGCGAATCACGGGATCGCGCTCGCGTTGGACCTCGTCGAGGTTCGCGATGCGTAGGCGCCCCATCTCGTTGAGGTACTCCACGTGCGCGCCGGCTTCGGTGATCGCGAGGAGGACGTCGTAGCCGTCGCGCTCGCCGTACAACAGGTGCGCAACCTCTTCGATCGTCATCGGTTCGCGCGCGCCCTCGTACACGCGCTCGAGGCGCACGCGGTGGTGTTCGAGGATCGCGTCGATGCGCCCGCCGAGGTCGGTGATGACTTCCGCGTGCGCCGGGAGCGCGACCGCGATGCCCTCCACCGCGCGCAGACGGACGAGCCCGTTGATGTAGTTCTCGAGCCCGGTGAACGGCGTGATCGATTGAGGCGGGATGTTCGGCGTGATCGGATCGAGGACCTGATCGCCGACGAGGAGGTGATCGCCGACGCGCAGACAGATGTGCCCCGGGCAGTGGCCGGGCGTGTGGATCACTTCGAAGCGGTGCGCGACGCGTTGGCGGTGACGGAGCCGGCGGTCGACGCGCACGGAGCGGAACAGCTCCTTGCTCAATCGGTGCATCGCTTCGAGCTCGTCGATCTTCTCGGAGGAGAGGCCGCTGCGCTTCATGTACACGCCGAGATCTTTCGACGCGACGACGAGGCGCTCTTCGAAGGCTTCGAGGACGCGGGCGTCGAGCTCGTGGACGGCGAGTGGGGCCTGCGGCGCCTTCTCGGTGAAGTAGACGGCGCCGCCGAAGTGATCGATGTGCGCGTGGCTGATGACGATGTGCGTGAGGCGATCGAGGCGCGCGTTCGCTTCGCCGAAGACGCGGTGTGCGACGTCGAGGTCGTCCTCGATCTCTTCGTTGGTGGTCGAGACGCCGGAGCCGACGTCCCACAAGAGCGCGATGTCCGCGCCGGAGGGATCTTGGCCGGCGACGAAGTAGACCCAGTTCACGTGGCCGGGGAACGTCTCCGCGCGCATCTGGTAGATGCGATCGCCCTCGCCGCTCGTGAAGCGTCGGACGCCGCACGCGCCGTAGCGATCGCGGTACGCAGACATTCGATCCGCCGAGGGATCGTCGACGAGCGCGAGGGCGGCGGCGGCGCGTTCTTCGAGGGCGCGGTCTTCGACGGCGGTGAGGTGTTCACGGACCGCGGCGGCGCGCGCCATCGGGTCGCCGTCGTCGAGGAACACGGCGCGCTCCAACTGTGCGAACGCACGGCGTAGCCGACGGCGATCTCGGCGACTCGACACGACCGGCAGCATGGGGCGCGTCAGGGGCGAAGACAACGGAACGATTTTCGGAGCGTTCGGGTTTGACTCGCTCGATCGGACGGAACACAACTCGCGTTCGGCGCGACGGTGAGCATTCGAAATTTTTCGTCGCGCGTGGAGGACCAATGGCCAGCTTGAACAAGGTCATGTTGATTGGAAACCTCGGGGCTGATCCCGAGGTGCGTTATACGGCCAGCGGAACGGCAGTCGCGAACTTCCGGATCGCGACCACGGAAGTCTGGAACGACAAGAGCGGCGAGCGTCAGGAGCGGACCGAGTGGCACCGCATCGTGGTGTGGGGCCGCCAGGGCGAGACCTGCGGGGAGTACCTCCGCAAGGGGCGCTCGGTGTACGTCGAAGGGCGCATCCAGAACCGCGAGTGGGAGGACAAGGACGGTAACAAGCGTTGGACGACCGAGATCAACGCGGACCGCGTCCAGTTCCTCGGCGGCCGTGACGGCGGCGGCGGCGGCGGCGGTGGTGGCGGAGGCTACGATCGCGGCGGCGGCGGCGGCGGCGGTGGTGGCGGAGGCTACAGCGGCGGCGGCGGTGGCGGAGGCTACGGCGGCGGCGG